>JACDDL010000295.1 GCA_013817045.1 Actinomycetota bacterium
CGGGGACAAAGGGCCCCGCGAAGAGTCGACGCTGCTCGGTTGCAGACGCCCTCTTGAAGAGGAGGCCGGGCCTGAGGCGTACCACCCTGATGCCGGGATGCTGTGCTTCGAAGGCATCCAGGGACCGCTCGACCTCGGCCTTGTGCCGTGAGTAGAAGGAGGTGGGCACGCCCATCACCGGCCAGCGCTCATCCACCCGGCGGTCCTTCGGGCCCGGTGAGTAGGCCCCCACCGAGGACGCGTACACGATGGTGGTTGCCCCGGCTCGGGCTGCGGCGTCGAAAACCCGTCTCGAGCCTGCGACGTTTGTCAGCCAAAGGAGATCTGTCCGCCGCGACGGCTGGATGAGCCACGCGAGATGCACCACGGCATCGGCCCCTTCAAAGGGGGCGCCGAGATCGTCCGACGAGATGTCCGCCGCCGCCCATTCCGTCTTGGCCGGCCGCCACTTCGGACGGCGCCGGGCGAGTCCTACTATGGAGGTCACTGCATCGTCCTCGCCCAAGGCTCTCACCAGGCTTGCGCCGACGTTCCCGGTAGCTCCCGTGATTACGACTCTCATGGAGAGTTCCTTTCCCCATCTGCTGCTCCGGACACCTGCGGCCGCGAGAGCTTTTCTGCTAAAGCCCTCCGGGGAAGGTGCCGATAGACATTATCGGCGGCGTCCCCAGGCGCCATCTGTCCTTCGGGCCGGGCGCTCCTGGGAACGGCGGGAATGGACGAGGGAGGGGGACCGAAAGTGAGCGGTCGGGATGGAATGGGCGAAGGGCGGGACTTCTTGAGGTGGACAGTCGGAGCAGGTCTCGCAGCCGTCGCGTTGCTGGGGCTATTGATCTTCGTTGGATTGATCGCGGTGGCCGCGCAACCTCCGGAGTGGATACAGTTCGCTCTGGGGGCGATGCTGGCGGTTGGCTCAGCGTCGTTCGCGGGTTTGGTGGCGCAAGCCCTCCGCCCGGAGGATCGCATTGAGGACGGTTCCTCCTATTTAGGTCAGGACCAATCCGGCGACGACCACCAACACAAACGGCGGACCGCCTGAGCGATCCGCCGTCGGTTGCAATTTCTGCGGCCGCTCGGCCCAGAGCTTGTCTTGTCTATCTGGTGGTTTCGGTCGAGCTCGTGGTCTTGCCGTCCTCATCTATGTCGATGCGCTCCTTGCGGACCTCCGCGTCGACGGTCTCTTCGCCTGTCACGGACTCCTTGCTGATGCGGAGCTCCTCTTTGACAACAGGACGCTTTTCGACGACGGCCTCTTCCTCGACGATCGGAACGGTTACCTCGCCTTCAGAGAACTCGGCTTCGGTGGAGCTTCCCTCGCTTACGGGGACTCGCTCGACGGACACTTCCTCACGGCTGGTTGGGACGGTGGTCTGAACCTTCTCGGTGTCGACGTACTTGCGAACCCTCACCTGTCCGGCTTCGCGCTGCCGGGTGCCGGTGCGGAGCTCTTCCTCCGAGCGGGTGACCGTCTCCGACGAATCGATTCTGTCCGGCGTCCGCGTGGTGTCGGTGTGGGTCTCGGTGCTATCGGTCTGGGTCCCCTCGGGAAGCCCAGAGTCCGACCGGTTCTCGCCGTACTCGATGCCGTAGAACGAATAGAGCTCCGCCTCTGTCTCCTGGCTGATCTCGTCGCCATCGATATTGGGCGCGCCGCTTACGTGGTCCTTGGAATAGGGAACGTAGATGCCGTCCTCACGCACCTCTGCGGAGGCCACCGGCACGAGTACTCTCTTGCTGGAGAAGAAGCCGGTCCCGATTCCGATCCACTCTGGTTGGTCGGTGTCGGTGTCGTGAAACACCTCTTCGACTTTCCCGATCTGCTCTCCGTCGTTGGAGTAGACGGGGTTGCCCTGGGCGTCCTGCAGCGCCTGCATGTCTACGGAACTGGTCATGAGACCTCCTCTTGTCTTCGTAGCGTTGCTGAGTGAGGGTCTATCTTGCCCGTGGCCGGAAACGGATAAACCTTGCAGGCTCAGCTGCTCGCACCCTCCTTGAGCACCTCGAGGTACTCCTCGAGCCGGTCGTAGGTTTCGACAGCGCCGGATTCCATCCCGGACTCGAGCATCCCGTCACGGGCCTCGACGGAGTCGAACACGGAAGTGCTCGCGAGCGTGGTCTTGCCGTCGTGTTCCTCGAACGTCATGGTCTCGACCGAGATGTTGCCGGGCATGCCCTCGAACTCGAATGTCCAGACGATGCGCTCCGGCCGGACGATCTCGCGATAGTCCCCGCGGAACGCTTACTCCTCACCATCGGGCGCCCTGTGCACGATTCGCCATGAACCTCCAGGTCGGAAGTCCACCTCGCACCCGGCAATCTCGTAGCCCCTCGGGCCCCACCAGCGCGACAGGTGCTCGCACGAGGAATGTGCCTCGAACACCAGACCGCGCGGCGCGTCGAAGACCCGGGTCATCACGATCTCCAGAAGGGGTTTCGATCTGGGTGGCGTGCTCAGAGGGGTTTCGATCTGGGGGCACGTCATACGCTGTGGCCATGATCACCATTCGGGCGATGACGGACGTTACGACCGATGTAGCCGAGCGAGTTGCCTGGCAGCGTGAACGCATCGCCCTCGACCCGGGGCTGCTCGACCTCCTGCAGACTCGGCGTGCCGAAATGCTCGCCGCGTTGCTCTCGGGAGCACGCGTCTACGGAGTCAACACCGGGACCGGTTATCTCGCCGGTGCCGATGTGGACGAAGCAGACCTGCTACATCATCAGCGCAATCTGTTGCTTGGGCGCGCGGTTGGCTCCCCGCCGTGGTTGTCGATCGGAGAGGCCCGTGCGGTGCTCGTCGCTCGTCTTACCGGATTCCTCAGCGGCCACGCAGGTGTCACCCCCGAACTGTGCCTGTTCTTGGCCGACCGCTTGAACGACGATTTCGTCCCTGCAATCCCGAGGCACTCCGTCGGATCGTCGGGCGAGGTTCTCCCCCTTGCACACGCGTTCCAGACTTTTATCGGGGCTGGCCACGTGCTCGCCCCGGACGGTTCGACGATCACGGCAAAACAAGCCCTCGAGCAACGAAGCGTTGCCCCTTACGAACCTCAAGGAAAAGAAGGCATCGCACTCCTTGCCGGCGCGCCGGCGGCAATCGCGCTGGCCCTCGCC
>JACDDL010000094.1 GCA_013817045.1 Actinomycetota bacterium
GACCTGGTCTTCGATGCGGAACGAGCACCGTCGATGATGCAGGTGCCAGGCGCCAAAGACGTCGGTGTCGAGTTCTTCTCGATGTCGAAGTCGTACTCGATGCCGGGATGGAGGCTCGCATTCGCCGTCGGCAATCCCGAGATAATCGGTGCTCTCACCAAGCTCAAGTCGTACCTCGACTATGGAGTGTTTCAACCCATTCAGATCGCGGGGATCATTGCGCTCAACGAATGCACCGAGATCCCCAAACAGATTCGGGAGATATATCGCAGCCGCAGGGACGCGTTGTGCGAAGGACTCGGACGGATCGGCTGGGACATGCCCGTGCCCCCTGCGACGATGTTTGCGTGGGCGCCCATCCCTGAGCCCTTTGCGGACATGGGCTCACTCGAGTTCGCCAAGTTCCTGGTTGCCGAAGCGAAGGTTGCCGTCTCTCCCGGGGTCGGTTTTGGGCATGCGGGTGACGGTTATGTTCGGTTCGCCCTGGTCGAGAACGAACAGCGAATCCGGCAGGCCGTCAGAGGCTTGCGCCGGGCGCTTGAAAGCGGGCTTTAGGCGGATAGCCCGGTGTAGGCTGCCGCCCGATGACTTCTCTACACCGCGATCGAATCAGAGTGCTGCTGCTGGGCGCGGCCGGGCGTGACTTTCACAACTTCAACGTGGTGTACCGGGATGACGACCGTTATGAGGTCGTCGCCTTCACTGCGGCGCAGATACCCGGCATAGAGGGCCGCCAGTATCCACCTCAATTGTCCGGGGCTCTGTATCCCGAGGGCATCCCCATCTATCTCGAGGACGGCCTCGAGGGTTTGATCGAGAAGTTCGAGGTCGACGAGGTGGTCTTCTGCTATTCCGACCTTTCGCACGAGACCGTGATGCATCTAGGGTCGCGCGCACTTGCATCCGGGGCCGACTACCGTCTGCTTGGCCCGCGCGCGACGATGTTGGAGTCCAAAGCTCCGGTGGTCGCGGTGGCGGCGGTGCGAACCGGCTCCGGCAAATCGCAGACGACGCGAGCAGTTGTGCGCATCTTGAAAGGCGCAGGCCAGAAAGTCGCCGTGGTGCGGCACCCGATGCCGTACGGGGATCTCGCCAAGCAGATTTGTCAGCGCTTCGAGACCTACGACGACCTGCTTGCCGCCGACTGCACCATCGAAGAGCGTGAAGAATATGAACCGCATCTGGAGCAGGATTCGATCGTGTACGCGGGCATCGACTACGCCGAGATTCTCAGGAACGCCGAACGGGAAGCCGACGTGGTCGTTTGGGACGGCGGTAACAACGATCTGCCGTTCTACCGTCCCAACGTTCAGATCACGGTCACAGACCCCCTGCGCGTAGGTCACGAAACGACGTATCACCCAGGAGAAGCGAACCTGAGGATGGCTGACATCGTGCTCATAAACAAGGTTGATTCGGCGCGCGCCGAGGACATCGCAACTTTGCGCTCGACAATTGCGACGCTCAACCCGGACGCCGCGATTGTGGAGGCGCGCTCTCCGATCACACTGCATGACGATCTGCCGTTGGAGGGCAAGAGGCTTCTGGCAGTCGAGGACGGACCGACGTTGACTCACGGTGGGATGGTCTTCGGCGCCGGGGTTGTGGCTGCGCAGCGCGCCGGCGCCGCAGAGCTTGTGGATCCCCGCCCCTGGGCGGCCGGAACCATCCGGGATGTGTTCAATACCTATCCCGAGATCGGTACCTTGCTTCCGGCCATGGGCTACTCGGAGAAGCAGCGCAAGGACCTGAGCGATACGATCAATGCGTCGGACGCCGACGTGGTCCTGATCGCCACCCCCATCGATTTGCGCAGGGTCTGCGACATCCAGAAACCGGCCGTCAAGGTTTCCTACGAGCTTGCCGAGGCCGGCGAACCGACCCTCAAGGATGCCCTCCTGCAACGGCTCGGCCTCTAAAGCCTCGACCTCGGGCCCCGGTTGGGCGACACCGGAGAGACATCCCTCTTGCTTCGAAGCACTTGGCGGCGCCGAGCGGGCACTGCTCAGGGTGGCCGGTGTTAGGGAAGCTTGCCTTGGGTACGATAAAAGTTAGGACGCAACTCAAGACGAGCGAAAGGATGGTTCTGCATGCCTTGGACCGATCTCAAACCGCGGGAGTTTCCAGCATTTAGCAAGGAGCTGCGCGGCATCTCCAAGACGACAATGGACAACCACTACAAGCTGTACGAGGGGTACGCCAAGAAGTCCAACGAGTGCCGCAAGATCCTGAGGGACTTCGACTACAACGAGATCGAGGGCAACCAGGTCTACTCGCAGCTGCGGGCCGTTTCGGTCGACTACACCTTCGCCCTCCTGGGCTTCAAGAACCACGAGCTCTACTTCGGCCACCTCGGCGGCGATGGCGGCGACCCCACGGGGCCGATCGCGGATTACATCACCCAGGAGCTGGGCAGCGTCGACATGTGGAAGGCGGCGTTCCGCAAGGCGGCATCTTCGGCGCGCGGCTGGGTCATGCTCGGCTTCGACCTCAACGATGGGTCGCTTTTCAACTACATCATGGACACCCAGAACCTGTGGGCGGTCTACAACATGGTTCCTGTGCTCGCATTGGACGTCTATGAGCACGCCTATGTGGGTGACTTCGGGGCGACGCCCGACGGGCGCAAGGAATATGTCGAGGCTTTCTTCGACAACCTCGATTGGGACCACGTCAATCGCCAGCTTGCGCAGGCTCAGGCGGCCAAGAAGGGCGCCGACGAGAGTGGAGCCAGCGAGAGCTAGGCTTACCACTGCTCACCACCGCTCCGCGCATTTAGACAGGGCCCCCGAGGGGGCCCTGTCTATCTCCTAGCGCCGCGTGCGAGCTCCTGCTTCGCGCACCTGGTGTTCTTTGTCGGTCTGCCGGATCTCTTCGGGCGCAAGCCTTTCGGCCAACCCGCTGATAAAAAGCCCGATGTCGGTGATGATCCCCATCGACTGCCACGAGCCCCGGTCCATCAATTTGGTTACGGTCGCCTGGTTGATATCGACACAGATCAGGGGGACCGACGCCGGAAGACAATTGCCGGTTGCAATCCCGTGAAGCATGGTGCCCAACACAATGCAGAAGCCGATGGGTCTCTTGTCGCCGATTCCCCAGATGATCTCCCTCAAGCGTCTCTGCACCTCGACCATGTCGGTAACGACATCGGGCAACGGCCCGTCATCCCTGACGCTCCCGCCGAAGAGATAGTCGGCGCCGTGCTTGATGAGGTGATAGACGATGCCGTCATCGAAGACTCCGGCGTCGATCGCTGCCTGGAAGGAGCCGTGACGTCTGACTTCATTTATCGCCCGGATGTGATGCTCGTGACCGCTCTCGGCAGGAAGGCCCTGTGCCATGTACACGCCCAATGATGTCCCGTATATGTTCGACTCGATGTCGTGGGCAGCAACTCCGTTACCTGAGAAGAAGGCATCGACATAGCCAGCGCGGATCAGCGCGCTTACATCGGGCCCGGAACCGGTGTGTACGACCGCCGGCCCCGCTACCCATAGAAGTCTCTGTCCTTCGGCCTTTGCCGCGCGCATCTGGTCCGCAACCTGATCTACAAGCAGCGTCTTCGGTTTCTCGCTGGAAACGGTGGAAGTCATGAACTCGAACACCTGCCGATCCTGAGCCGAGGGCATCTCCAGCGGTAGAACTCTGATGCCAAGCCCGGCCATCACGATCGGCATTCCCTTGCGCACATCGCTCATTGCAACTGTCCGGGCAACACCCTCTTCGAGCACAACGCCACAATCCATCTCGGGCTGCAGCACACGTCGCCAACCGCCGTCTATTCGTATTTCGGTTTCGAGATTGGTGGTGGAATAGAAACCGGGTGGAAAGGATCCGGCCCGGTCCGCCTCGACGATCGTTGCATCTTCGACGGTTTCGGGGTTGGCGCCGTGCTGCCGGAGGCGCTCGATCAGCCGGACCAGTAGATCTTCAGAGTCTGCAGTGACCTTGATCTTCGCGTAGGAGGTGTCCTCGTGTCTGGTTCCGATATCGAGGTCGATGATCTCGAATCCCGCCCCGAGCTCGATGATCTCGTCGAGGGCCCGGGGCAGAATGAGCGATTCGATGAGGTGACCTTGAAGCACGACGTTCTCAGAGGGCATATGGCTAACGCTTTCCTGGATCTCGGTTGAGGCCGACGCCCGGTGCGCCCTACCTTGAATTGTTTAGGGTAGTTGACATCCGGTCATCCGCAATGTGGGTTTGCGGTGGGTCGTCGAAGGAACGCCATCTATTTGCAGGAGGCGAGCATCGTAGAGCGCGGACAGGATGACGACCACTTTTCGCTTACGGACAGAAGCGCCCTGGGTCATTTGCGCCGTGAGATTCGGGACGACTTCGACCGTGTCGGCGCCGATCCATCTCTCGTCTTCGAGTGTCTCGTATCGGTTACCGAGGCGTGCACCAATGCCCTCAAGCACGGACAGAGCGACGCCGAATCCGGCGACCACGACCCCCAGGTCACCTGGACCATCGAGCCGGAATCGGCGCTCTTCACGGTCCGTGACTTCTCCGCACGCAGGTGGTCGGACAGACGGAAGCCCATCGATCTGACCCAGCCGGCGGCCGGTGGCTACGGGATCGAGCTCATGCGCAAGCTCATGGACGAGGTCTCGATCGAGATCGATTCCGAAGGAACCACCGTAATATTGACCAAACGCCTGCCCCCCACCTAACCCACGAAAATCGTCCCCGCCGACCCCCGGATCCGGGGTTACGCCTTTCCTCTCAACCGAGCCGCCGAGGTGGGAAGACGATCTCGGCCGACACCCAGGCGAGGCCCGTGAAACCCAGGATCTCGGCGGCGCCCTGGCTGAGATCGAGGATCCTTCCTTCGATGTAGGGCCCCCGGTCGTTCACGAGCACGGTGACGCTCCTGGCCCCCCGGGTCACCCTCAACCAGGTTCCGAGGGGAAGGTCCAGGCTGGCCGCCGTCAGGCCATCGGCGTGAAAGATGTCGCCGCTTGCGGTCGGCTGGCCCTCGAAGCCCGGCCCATACCACGAGGCGATTCCCTCGAAGGTGACCCCCGTGCCGATGAATCCCGACTTCGGCGGCTCCCTGGGGAGAACCTTCTCGGGACCGGCGCCGGACGGTGTGGTGGCGGCCTCTTCGGAGGTCTGGGCCGCCTCGGCCCGGCGCTCTTGCGCGGCCCTCCGGGCGGCCTCGCGCCGCGCCGCGGCCTCGAGGTCGTCTATTCGGACCACGAGCTCGTCCAGGGCGACTCGCCTGCCCTCGAGTGTCTGCTCGATCTCTGCCGTCACCTCCTCCACCCGGGCCTGCTCTTCGAGGAGCCGGGCCTTGCGCTCCTCGATGGCGTCCTCGGCGGAGGAGATGGAGCTGCGGGCCCGCCGCCATCTTCTCAGTGCCCGGACGTCCTGTTCTGCCCCGACCGCGGTTGCCTCCGCCAGCGTCAACATCTCGCCCATGCTCTCGGCCGAGAGCAAAAGCGCGAGGCGTTCGTTGGCGCCATCCTTGTAGGCCTCTACCGCCCGCCGTGCGTACCGCTCCGACGCGTCGTCGAAGGCAGCCTGGGCGTCGTGCCTGGCGGACTCCAGAACCGCCAGCTCTGCTCCCGTGCGCTCTATCGAGGCGGCCAGGCGGATTTGCTCGGACCTGAGCGCCGCGAGGGATCGCTCCAGCGAGGTCACTTCGTCGGCGACCGCCTGGGCTTCGTCCCGCATGGCATCCAGGCCGGCCGCCCCGGCAACCGGAACCGACCCTAGGATCAGCGCAGCCGTGAGGCCGGCCGCCCCGAGGGAGCGCAGACACCTGCGGTGCTTTAGGTTCACCTTCCCGTCTTCGGCGTCGAAGCAGGGCGTATTGAGGAGCAGGTCGCTGAGCCGGTCCGAGGAGAAATGAGGACAAATGGCGCGTTTTGGAATTCTTACCGGTGGGGGTGACTGCCCCGGGTTGAATGCCGTCATCAGGGCGGTGGTCCGAAAGGGCATCAATCGGTATGGGCATGCGATCGTCGGCTACCGGGACGGTTGGCGCGGGGTGCTGGACAACCGCGTCACCTATCTCACTCCCGACAACACCTCGGGGATCTTGCATCGCGGCGGGACGATACTGGGGTCCTCCCGGACCAATCCCTTCAAGGAGGAACAGGGAGTCGATCTGGTCAGGGAGAGTTTGGCTGCGGAGAACATCGAGGCGTTGATCGCGGTGGGCGGCGAGGACACGCTTGGGGTCGCCAATAAGCTGCAGACCGAGGGCGTGAACACCGTCGGGGTCCCCAAGACGATCGACAACGACCTGGCCGCCACCGACTTCACCTTCGGATTCAACACCGCGGTCGAGATATGCACCGAGGCGGTCGATCGACTCCACACCACGGCGGAGTCGCACAACCGGGTGATCGTCCTCGAGGTCATGGGCCGTCATGCGGGCTGGATTGCCGCATATGCGGGGATTGCCGGGGGTGCCGACGCCATCCTGGTGCCGGAGGAGCCCTTCGACATCGAAGAGGTGTGCGATCACATCCGTCACAGGCACCGCAAAGGCCGGACCTTCTCGATCGTGGTGGTGGCCGAGGGCGCCCGTCCGGCGGACAGCTCGGAGACGGCGCAGCAGAGCGAAGTTGATGCGTTCGGCCACGTCCGATTGGGGGGCATCGGGGTCGCCCTCGAGCATGAGATCGAGCAGCGCACCGGGTTCGAGACCCGGGCCACGATCCTGGGTCATCTCCAGCGCGGCGGCTCCCCGACCGCCTTCGACCGCATGCTGGCGACGCGTTTCGGGATCGCTGCGATCGATGCGGCCCACGAGGGGGACTTCGGGAAGATGGTCGCCCTCCAGGGCAACAACATCGTCAGAGTGCCCCTGAGTGAGGCCGTAGGAACGCTCAAGACCCTCGACCCGGCTCTCTACGAGGTCGCCGAGGTCTTCTTCGGATAACGGGCGCTATCCTGAGCCCATGCACGACGGGCTGATCGACCTCCGCTCCGACACCGTCACCAGGCCAACGCCCGCGATGCGGCGCGCCATGGCGGAAGCCGAGGTCGGAGACGACGTATTCGGCGACGACCCCACCGTCAACGCGCTCCAGGAGGCCTCAGCCGCCCGGCTGGGCAAGGAGGCCGGGCTCTACGTGCCGACCGGCTCGATGGGAAATCAGGTGGCGCTCGGCGCGCTCACCCGTCCGGGCGATGAGGTCCTGTGTCATGCGGACGCCCATTTCCTCCACTATGAAGGCGGCTCCCCCGCGGCGCACTTCGGGCTCGTCTTGCGTCAGCTCTCCGGCGAGGGAGGGACCATCCGCGCCGACGTCATCGGCGCGGCCATACGCGCCGGCAATGATCACAACCCCCGCACCGCCGTGGTGGCGATGGAGAACACCCACAACGCCGCCGGGGGGCGCATCTTTCCGATCGATGAAGCTCGCAGCATCGCCAAGGTCTGTCGCGAGCGGGAGGTCGGGGTTCACATCGACGGGGCCAGGATCTTCAACGCCGAGGTTGCCACCGGCACCCCGGCGGCCGAATGGGCGAGCTGCGCCGACACGGTGACCTTCTGCTTCTCCAAGGGGCTCGGAGCGCCGGTCGGCTCGATGGTGTGCTCCACCCGGGAGGTCATCACCGAGGGCCGCCGCCTCCGGAAGCGCCTCGGAGGCGGGATGCGCCAAGCCGGCGTGCTGGCCGCCGCCGCCCGTGTGGCCCTCGACACAGGGGTCGAGCGCCTGGCAGAGGACCACGCCAACGCCCGGCGATTGGCGGAGGGCCTGCTCGAGCTGCATCCGGAGGCGGTCGATCTCGCCTCGGTGGAGACGAACATGGTCTACCTCGATCTGCGTCCCTTCTCCAAGCCGGGTGTGCAGGTAAGCGACGGTTTGCGCTCGCAGGGCATCCTGACGCTCGGATCGTCGGGCGAGGCGATGAGGCTGGTTACCCACCGGGATGTCGAAGGCGCCGACATCGAACGAGCCCTGGGGGCGCTGCGGACGGTGCTCACGGAAGGTGACTGACCGGCAACGCCTACGCGCGGTCGTCACCAATTCCCCCCAGTGACGTTTCTCCCGAGGGCCACGGGGAAGCATATGTAGATGGAGGTCCGGTTCACCGTCTCGTTGACCAGGGAGCCCAAGAGCGTTCCCCTGGCTCGCCGGCTGTGCGGCCTCACCCTTTCCGCGCTCGGCTGCGACGCCGATTGCGTTCGCGATGTCAAGCTTGCGGTGACTGAGGCGTGCTCCAACGTGATCGAGCACGCACATGCGAGCGAACGATACGAGCTGGAATTCTCGGTCGAAGGTGATCTCTGCAGCATGCGCATCATCGATGCCGGGACCGGATTCGAGCCTGCGGCCAACGGACATTCGCCACCCCCAGCGGCAGCAGAGAATGGACGTGGTCTTCACCTGATCGGCCAGCTCGTGGACGAGGCGACGTTCGACTCGGCACCCGAACGGGGAACGGTCGTGCGTATGGTCAAGCGGCTCCATATGGACGCCCCCCTCGCCAAGACCACTCGAGAGGTCCCGGGCGCAACGCCGGTCGGCTCCACCGAAGGCTGAGACCATAACCACAGGTCTGGTCCTGTTCTCGCGCGACTTGCGGGTCGAGGATCAGCCGGCACTGGCTGCGGCTGCCGAAGGGGCCCGTTATGTGGTGCCGGCTTTCGTGCTGGACGACGCCATTCTGTCGAGCGACTTCGCCCGCCCCAACCGCGTTTCCTTCCTGATGGACGCCCTACTGGACCTCGACCGTTCGCTGCGCCGCCTCGGCGCGCGCCTGATCGTTCGGCGAGGTGACGTGGTCGAACAGGCCATGGCCCTCATGGGCGAAACCGGCGCCGAGCTCCTGTATGTGAGCGCAGACGTTTCCGCCTACGCTCGCGTCCGGGAGCGACGCCTGGCTCGAGCTTGCGCAGAGCGCGGGCTCGGCTACAGCAGCCTTCCGGGGACGACCGTGGTCCCGCCCGCCGAGATCGTGCCGGCCGGCGGGGACCACTTCCGCGTGTTCACGCCCTACTTTCGGAAGTGGCAGGCGGTCGAGCGTCGCCCTCTTGCAAGGGTGCCGGAGAGGTTGAGCCTCCCCGAGGGACTCGATGCGGGGCGTATCCCGGACGCCAAGGAGCTCGTCGACGGGGCGACCTCGCCGGACCTGCCCGCCGGCGGCGCCTCCGAAGGCAGGGCGCGAGCGTCGAGATGGCTCGACGAAGGACTTGCCCACTACGCCGATCGGCACGACGACCTTGGGGGTGACGACAGCTCGCGGCTGAGTCCCTGGCTGCACTTCGGATGCCTTTCGCCGCTCGAGCTTGCCACCGAGGCGTCCTCCAGGGACGGCGGTGACGCCTTCGTCCGCCAGCTCTGCTGGCGCGACTTCCACCATCAGGTGCACAGTGCGACCCCCGATCTTCCCCGGGAGGACTACCGCACCCACGGCGACCGGTGGCGATCGGACGACGCCGGACTGCAGGCTTGGAAGGACGGGCGCACCGGTTACCCCATCGTCGACGCCGGCATGAGGCAGCTTCGGGCAGAGGGGTGGATGCACAACCGGGCCCGGTTGATAACGGCGTCCTTCCTGGTCAAGGATCTCTATATCGACTGGCGACTCGGCGCGCAGCATTTCTGGGACCTGCTCGTCGATGGCGACATGGCCAACAACTCGGGAAACTGGCAGTGGGTCGCCGGCACCGGCAACGACACCCGCCCGAATCGGGTGTTCAACCCCCTGCGCCAGGCCGAGCGTTTCGACCCGCAGGGGGACTATGTGAGACGCTATGTGCCGGAGCTGGCGGCGATCGAAGGGTCGCGGGTGCACCGGCCGTGGGACCTGGGGCTCGATCGCAGCACGATCGACTATCCGGAGCCGATCCTGGATCATGCCGAGGCAGCGGCGGAGTTCCGCCGGAGACGTTCGCCCCGCTGAGTCGTCACATGAAAGGGAACGCCGTTGCCGCTCTACGTCGGGACCTCCGGATGGCAGTACCGGCATTGGAAGGAGCGCTTCTACCCGGGGGGGATGGCACAGGGAGCATGGCTCGAGCACTACACGCAGCGCTTCCAGACCGTCGAGGTCAACAACGCCTTCTACCGCCTGCCGGAACCGGGCACCTTTGCAGCATGGGCGGAACGCACTCCGGCCGATTTCATTGTCGGGGTCAAGGCCAGCCGTTATCTCACTCACATAAAGCGCCTGCGTGAGCCTCAGGAACCGGTCGAACGCTTCCTGTCCCACGCCTCCCATCTGGGCTCGAAGCTGGGACCGGTGCTCCTGCAGTTGCCGCCCACCTTGAAGCGCGATGCCGGGCTGCTGAAGGAAACCCTGAGTTGCTTCGGCCGGCGCGCCCGGGTCGCCGTCGAGTTCCGCCATCCTTCCTGGTACACGGACGAGATCCATTCGGTCCTCGCCGAGCACGACGCGGCGCTGTGTCTTGCCGACCGCGACTCGAGGTGCATCACTCCGCTGTGGCGCACGGCGGGGTGGAGCTACGTCCGCTGGCACTCGGGCCGGGCCACGCCGGCCCCCTGCTACGGCCGGACCGCGATGAGATCGTGGGCCGGGCGCATCGCCGGGCTATGGAGTCCGGAAGAGGACGTCTTCGCATACTTCAACAACGATCCCCAAGCGTGTGCGCCGAGAGATGCAGGCGTGTTTGCGCGCGCCGCACAAGAGGC
>JACDDL010000296.1 GCA_013817045.1 Actinomycetota bacterium
GCCCCTGGCCGTGGCGTGCCTGGCGCGCCGGATCGACCGGCGCGCCGGGGCGCCGGCGGCGGCCGTCGCAGGGCTTGTCGGCGGCCTCGGCTGGCTGCTCACCGATCATCCCGAGCTGGTCACCAGTCCCTCGGAGGCGATTGGAGGTGCGGACCTGGTGGTGACCTCTCCGAACGCCCTGTATTCGCTGCTTCCACCCGCCCTCCCGCGTGAGCTCGCCCTGGTTCTGGTCGCCCTCGCAGGAGTGCTCGCTCTGGCCACGCTGAGGTCCCCCGCCCGGGGCACGGCTGCACTCTGCGGCGCCGTCATGGGGGCGGTGGGGCTCCTGAGCGTCCCTCTGTTGCTCACGTCGGCGGTGTGGGCGGTCCTCGCCGCGGTCCTGGTCGGCCGGAAGTGCAGCGCTGGGGTCTATGTCGCCATGGGGGGGAGTGCGGCGGTCGTCTTTGCGCTCTGGGCAGGGCCGGTGGCAGCCGCCTATCTCCGGTTCGGTGGGTTCGTCGACGTCTCGGTGCTGGGCATGGAGTGGCCCTTGACCACCGCCCTGGCTTCGTGGGGGCTCCTTCTCCCGCTGGCGGTGGCCGGTGTCGTCCTGGCCGCCCGGCGGGCTTTCTGGCCCGGAGGCGGAGAGCGCTCAGAGGCCGCCGTTCTCCTCGCCTGGGCCGCCTCGACGGCGGTGTGGCTGACCCTCACCGTGCCGGCGCGCGGAGCCCGTGGCGGGCTCGCGGGCAACGGGACGCTGCTGCACCAGGGACGGGTGTGGCCGGTGGCGCACCTTCTCGGGGCCGCCTTTGCCGGGGCGGCCCTGCTGGCCCTTTACCAGACCATCTCGAAACGGTCCCGGGCTCTCGCGGCGGCGGGATGCGGCCTGCTGCTGGGTCTGGGGGCGGCGTCCCCCGCACTCGCCTCCCTGCAGATGACCGAGATCATCGCGGGGGCTGAGGCGGGATGGGTCTACGCCTCCCCGGATCTGGCCGCCGGGTCGTTCCTCCGCCGCGCCGCCGCCCACCTCGATCCAGACGACATCGTGAGGGTGCGAGGGTCGGACGAGCTTGCGTGGGCGTTGTGGCAGTTCTCGGGGGTGAGGCTCGCCGCCTACGACGACCCGACCCTGGAGGGCAACGACCTGCGGGTGCGCTTCGCCGGTCTGGCGCGGGCCTGGGATCGGCGCATGGCCGCGGGAGGCTTCAGCGAGGACTACCTCGTACTCCGTGCCGACGCCCTCACCGGTGGACGGGAGATCCTCGAGGAGGGAACCTACGGGGGACGACGGTGGGCCCTGACCCAATGATCGCCACGCGGTCCTGGCTTCCAGGCGTCGTGCGCATCGAGCGCCCCCGTGTCCGGAGCTGCGACGCCGGGCCGCCGGGCAGGGAGATCGAAGCGTCGTGACCGAGCCACGCGCGAGCCGGCCCTTCATGCCGGGTTACGGGGTGCTGGGGGGTGCTGAGGGCACCGGGTTGCTGCCGTGGAGCTGGGCAGAGGAACGGCTCGCCGGTTCACACAACTACTGGGTGATCAGTCTGTGGCCGGACGGGCGCCCCCACGCCATGCCGGTCTGGGGCGTATGGGATAGCCGGTATCTCTGGTTCAGCAGCGGCGGCCGGTCGCGCAAGACTCGAAACCTCATCGCCGATCCGCGCTGCGTCGTCGCGGTCGAGAATGCCACGGACCCCGTGGTCATGGAGGGGTACGCCGAGGTGGTCAAAGAGGTCAGCGACCTCGTCGAGGTGCTTGCTCTCGTCAACGCCAAATACTCGACCGACTACTCCATGGAGTTGATGGACCCTGCGGCCAACGCCACCTTCCGGGTGCGCCTCACCTGGGCCTTCGGGCTGGTCGGGGAGGACTTCGAGGGATCCCCGACCCGGTGGGTCTTCGACACCGGCGAATAGCCCTCACAGGGCACAACCTCCCTGCAGCCGGTCACCGTCCGACATAGGCTGATCGGCGCAATGGACTTCGACCTCTCCGACGAGCAGCAGAGCTTCGTATCCGTCGTCAGATCGTTCGTCGACGAGGCCATCCGCCCCAACGCCGAACGGTGGGACCTCGAGGGGGAGCTGCCTCTCGACGCGGTCAAGCAAATGGGGGACCTCGGCCTCTTCGGCCTGCCCTTCCCGGAGAGCTACGGGGGGGCCGGCGGTGATCTCGTCACGCTGTGCCTTGCGATCGAGGAGATCGCGCGGGTCGACTCTTCGCTCGCGATAACCCTCGAAGCCGCAGTCGGCCTCGGCGCCATGCCCATCTACCGCTTCGGGACAGAGGAGCAGAAGGACACCTGGCTTCCCTCCCTGGTGTCGGGTGATGCCCTTGCGGGCTATGGCTTGACCGAACCGGGGGGAGGCTCCGACGCCGGGGCAACCCTTACCACTGCGATCCTCGAAGGCGACGAGTGGGTGATCAACGGGTCGAAGTCTTTCATCACCAATTCCGGAACCGCCATAACCTCGCTCGTCACCATCACTGCAATAACGGACAAGGGCTCGGACGCAAAGGAGATCTCCGCAATCATCGTCCCGGCGGGCACCCCGGGCTTCGGGGTAGGGCCCGCCTACCGGAAGATGGGTTGGCATCACTCCGACACCCACGAGCTGGCGTTCGACGGTTGCCGTGTTCCCGAGGCGAACCTTCTGGGGCGGCGCGGTGACGGGCTGCGCAACTTCCTGTCGATCCTCGACGACGGGAGGATAGCCATTGCGGCCCTGGCGGTGGGACTTGCGCAGGGGTGCCTCGACGAGAGCCTGAAGTACGCGAAGGAGCGCCGGGCTTTTGGCCGGGCTATCGGTGGTTACCAGGCAATCAGCTTCAAGATCGCCGACATGGCGACCAAGACGGAATTGGCCCGCACCGCCTACCTGAAGGCCGCATGGCTCAAGAGCAAGGGCCGCCCGTACACCAGACAAGCGGCCATGGCCAAGCTCTTCGCGTCGGAGACTGCAGTCGAGGCGGCGCGCGATGCAGTGCAAGTGCACGGTGGATACGGCTACATCGAGGAATTCCCGGTGTGCCGGCACTTTCGCGACTCGAAGATCCTTGAGATTGGCGAAGGAACGTCCGAGATAATGCGCATGTTGATCGCACGTGAACTGGGACTGCCGTCA
>JACDDL010000095.1 GCA_013817045.1 Actinomycetota bacterium
GCCACGGCCAGGGGCACGGCCGCGACGACCACCACGTGAAGGGTCTCGTGGGCGACCAGGGGGGTCGAGCCCGGCACCAGTCGCACGAGCGTGGCCAGGAGTGCGTGCCAGCCCCACGGATAGGCGTTGCGTGCGAACTCCGGCGCCGGTCCGACCGGCACCGGTTCGCCTCCGAGGAGCTGCTCGGCCCACCCGAGGTGCCAGGGCGGGTCGCCGCTTCGGACCCCCGAGCCGCCGAGGATCGCCGGAAGCACGAAGAGGCACAGGAGCGCCACCGCGGCTACCCCCACCAGTGTCCATCGGGGGGCCGGAACAAGCCGGAACGAGGCGCGTCCCGCCCACAGCGCCACGAAGCCCAGCGCCGGAACGGCACCGGGCAGCCCGAACACCGCTCCCCCGGTGACGAGGTGGGCGACCATGCAGACCACCGAGAACAGGACGAAACCTCCCACCGCATTGAGCGCCCGCTCCGGCCCCGCAAGCCCTTCGGGAATGCGTCCACGCCCGGCGCGCCGGAGCAGCCCGTCGCCTACGGCCCATCCGATCGCGCCGGCGAGCAGCAGCTGCGTCAGGAGCCCGGCCAGGGTCCCGGGAGTCAACGGTGCATGGCCGCGAGGCGCCGGTCCCGGCCGGGCGCGCAGAGCGGCCCACTCGAGCGCGCCCGGCGTCCGTAGGGGCGCATCTACTCGATCACCGCGAGGACCTGCGCTGCGGCCACGGCCTCCCCGGTGCGCACGGGCAGGGCAGTCACCGTGCCTCCCCGGCCGGCGTGGATCGTCGTGACCATTTTCATGGCCTCCAGCACGACCAGCGCCTGGCCCGATTCGACCCGATCGCCCAGCCGTACCGCGACCTCGAGCACGGTGCCCTGCATCGGCGCCACGATCCCCTCCTCTGCAGTCCGCCCCGAGGTCGCCTTCGTCATGGCAGGGTGCCACAGTGGCGCCTTGACGCCGTCCACGAGCACAGTTCCCGGAACCTCCGTGTCGGGCTCGCCGGATGTCTTCAGCAGTCCCAGGACGCCCTCCTCGGCGAGCGTGGCGGTGGTGTGTCTGCCCGAGGAGAACGCCTCGTGTGCCACCAGTGCGCGCAGGGCCCCCAGGTTGGTCGTGATGCCCTCGATGACGAAATCGTCGAGGGCGTGCAGGGTCCGCTCCCGGGCCTCCGGGCGGTCGGCCCCCCACACGATCACCTTGGCCACCAACGAATCGTAGGCGTCCGGCACCGTGTCGCCGGCCGAGTACCCCGAGTCGATGCGCACGCCGGGGGCGTCCGGCTCTCTGTAGGCCGTAATCGCCCCGGGGCTCGGCATGAACCCCCTGACCGGATCCTCCGCGTTGACGCGGCACTCGATTGCATGCCCGCTCGCTTCAGCGCCTCCGGTAAATCCGAGTGGCTCGCCCGAGGCGATGCACAGTTGACAGGCAACGAGGTCGATCCCGTAGACCTCCTCGGTGACGGTGTGCTCGACCTGTAGCCGCGCGTTCACCTCGAGGAAGTACGGGCGCCCCGCATCGTCGAGCAGGAACTCAACCGTTCCCGCATTGACATAACCGCACGCCCTGGAAAGCGCCGCCGCGGCCGCGGTCATCTCCGGTGCGCGCTCGGCCCAGCAGGGAGGCGGTGACTCCTCGATCAGCTTCTGATATCCGCGCTGCAGCGAACAGTCTCTGACTCCCAGTGCCATGGGCTCGTCCGGTCCTGGTGCAAGGATCTGCACCTCCATGTGCTTGGGCCCGTCGAGGTAGCGCTCGACGTAGACGGTGTCGGCGCCGAAGTAGCTCAACCCCTCGCGGCGCGCCGCCGCCCAGGCCGCATCGGCCTCGTCCGCCGCATGAACCACCTTCAGCCCCCGCCCGCCCCCTCCGCCTGCCGCCTTGACCGCCACCGGATAGCCGTGCTCTGCGCCGAAGACCAGGAGGTCGGCGGGGGATGTCGCAGGTTCAAGCATGCCCGGGACCGAGGGGACGCCCGCAGCCTGAGCCAGCCGGCGCGCCGAGAGCTTGTCGGCGACGGACTCCATTGCCTCCGGGGGAGGGCCAACCCAGACGAGTCCCGAGGCGTTCACGGCGCGCGCAAAATCTGCGTCTTCCGCCAGAAAGCCGTAGCCGGGATGAATGGCCTCGGCGCCGGTGGCATGTGCCGCAGCGATGACGGCGGCCCCGTCGAGGTAGGTGTCGGCCGGTGCCCTGCCCGGCAGACGAACCGCGTCGTCGGCGCACGCAACGTGGCGCGCCCCGGAGTCCGGATCGGAGTAGACCGCGACGGCCTGGACGCCCAACTCTTTGCAGGTGCGCGCTATGCGAACCGCTATCTCACCGCGGTTGGCGATCAGTAGCCTCGAGAACATCCCGGTTATCCGGCCGGGTGCGCAGCAGACATTGGTACTGGTACTTGCTTTCTGGTGGGCAACTGAGCCCCGGCGATCAGCGGTTGCGCCAACGCGGCTCTCTCTTCTCGTTGAAAGCGGCTATTCCTTCGCCGCGGTCGTCACTTTGAACGGTCCGCCGCCAGGCGTCGTTCTCGAGCTCGAGGCCGTCGCCGAGCGGCGCGCCCAGGGCTGCGTCAATGGCGCCCTTTGCCTCACGAACGGCAACCGGCGAAGACGCGCAGATCCCGTTCGCCAAGGCCATCGTCGCTTCTGCGAGACCGGCGCGTTCGACGACCTCGGCGACCAGACCGATTTCCTTGGCGCGCCGCGCGTCGAGACGCCGTCCCGTGAAGATCATCTGCTTGGCGACGCGCGGCCCGGCTGCCCGCGTCAACAGCTGGGTGGCGCCGCCCGCCGGGATCAACCCGACGCGCGCCTCCGGGAGTCCGAAAACTGTGTCGGCGGCGGCAACCGTCAGATCACATGACAATGCGAGCTCGAAGCCTCCTCCCAGAGCAAAGCCGAAAGTCGAAGCGATGCTGGGCTGGGGAAGCTCGCGAAGGGCGCCGAACATCGACCGCATCGAGGTGCGGTTCCGGTGGAAGTCCTCGAGGCTGAACATCCGCCTCTCCTTGAGGTCGGCGCCCACGCAGAAAGCCCTTTCCCCCGCCGCAGTGAGCACGACGACCCAAGTATCCGAATCGCGAGCAACGGCGCGCAGCTTCGCGGTCAATTGATCTGCGAGCGCTCCGCTGATGGCATTCATCTGGTCGGGCCGGTTCAAGGTCACCACTGCGACGCGCCCCTCGGTGCGTGCGCGCACCAACTCCTCTGGGTGGGCCGTCACACCGGTGGGACTCCGTGATGACGTGCAGCGGGCCTCCGTTCCCGGGAGGTGAACAGTTGCACCCTGCGCGCTATCTCCGAGCGCAGATCGTCCGGCTGCACCACAGCGTCCACGACATTCTCCGACGCCAGGTTGGCTATGTCGATGTCGGCCTCGTACGCGGCGCGGCGTTCGGCGATGAACCGGGCGCGTTCTTCGGGGTCATCGATGCCGGCAATGGTGTTGAAGTAGACAGCGTTGATGGCCGGCTCCGGCCCCATGACCGCTATGCGGGCGGTCGGAAGCGCAATGGTCGCCTCAGGGCCGAAACCGGGTCCCGCCATAGCGTAGAGCCCCGCACCGTAGGCCTTGCGAACAACGATGCACAACTTCGGCACCGTTGCTTCGGAAACCGCCGTGATCATCTTTGCGCCGTGGCGGATTATTCCCTGACGTTCGACCTGGGTTCCGATCATGAATCCCGGAACGTCGGCGAAGAAGACGAGTGGAATGTTGAAGGCATCGCACAGCCAGATGAAGCGGGCGGCTTTGTCCGCGGAGTCGACAAACAGAACTCCACCCTTTTGCGATGGCTGGTTGGCCACTATCCCCACGACGCGCCCTTCGACGCGGCCAAGGCCGGTGATGAGCTCGGGGGCAAAGGTGGGTTTTAGCTCGAACATCGATGCGGCATCGACCACACCTGCAAGGAGGGCGTACATGTCGAAGGCGGCCCCTTCGTCCTCAGGGATGAGAGATGCCAGCGATCCCCCGTAGCCGGGCGCGCGTGCGTCGACAGGCTCCGGCGGGCTCCGCCAGTTGGACGGGAGATACGACAGATACACCCGTGCTGCCTCGATCGCCGCCTTGTCATCGGGCAGTGCAAGATCACCGGAGCCGGAGATGTCGCAGTGCAACCGCGCGCCACCCATCTCCTCGAGTGTGACCTTTTCACCGATAACCTCTTCCGCCATGCGCGGAGAGCCGAGGTACATGGACGCATTGCCCTCGACCATGAACACAACGTCGCAGAACGCGGGCACGTACGCTCCTCCCGCGGCCGAAGGCCCGAACAGGCAGCAGACCTGAGGCACCTGACCGGACGCCTGCACCTGGTTGTAGAAGATCTTCCCCGCGCCGCGCCGTCCGGGAAAAAGGTCCACCTGATCGGTGATGCGCGCTCCGGCGGAATCCACTAGATAGACGATGGGATGCTCGTGACGGCGAGCAAGCTCGATGATGCGGATGATCTTCTCGACCGTGCGCGCTCCCCATGAACCGGCCTTGACGGTGGAGTCGTTCGCCATGATCGCCACGGGGCGCCCCTCGATGCGTCCAACGCCGGTGATCACGCCATCCGCGGGAAGGTCGCCCGCAAGCGCGTTGACCAACAGACCGTCCTCGACAAAGCCCTCGGCCGAGTCCAACAGCAGGGCCAGACGGTCTCGGGCAAACAGCTTGCCCTGGTCGGCGGCACGGGCGTGATATTTGGGCGCTCCACCGGCTTTGGCCCGCTCGATTGCGCCCGCGGCCGCTCCTTTCCTTTCACCCATGACCGGTGATCCTAATGGGCGACTCCCGACTGGGCCCGGCAGTGAACCAGGAGACCGTTGGACCGGTCCGCCGCGCAGAATGATGTCCCGGCAAGGGGCGCCGCGCGGTTGGGGCCGATCGGGATCACCCCAGGAGGGGTGGCAAGGCGCTGCCTCTGCCCAACAGAAGCAGGAGGCCCAGAGCGAGGCTCAGGGTGCCCGTGACCACGGCAACGGTCGCATATACAAGGAAGTTCCGGCCCGCTCTCAAAAACCCGAAGGTGGAAGCAAGGGCGATCAAGCTGTTGGAGACAAACAACCCGATCAAGAAGGTGACCAACAGGATCGCTCCTGCGACGCGGCCACCCGCTCCTACTGCGCTCAGGAACAAGAGCACCTGCGTGGGAGTCTCTGCGCCGACGCCGTGCAGCATGCCTACGCCCACGGAGGTTATCGTCCCGTACTCCATGAAGGGGTCGGCCGGCAGAGCACCGGAATGACCATGACGGTGGCGATGGGCCCCTACTTTGGTCTTCACGGCCACTCCGCCCGATTGCTTCCCCCTGGGGACCTCCGAGTGGTGGTGCGACGCGTGCAGAGCCTGCTCGTGGTCGTGATCGTGGTCGTGCTCGATCGCGCCGTAGTGATCGCCCGAGGATCGCCCGTCACGGAAGAATCGAACCGCGCGCCGCGCTCCGGAGAAAATCAGCATCCACCTGCTGCGCATTCGGAAGTCGCGCCCGTGCCGAATCAGGGCGTAGAAGACATATGTGCCCAACGCCAAGAGGGTGATTCCGACGAAAGGCTCCAGGACGCGGTCTACGCCGCCCGGCAACCGGGCTCCCAGCTCGATGGCGAGGAGACCGAGGACCAGCACTGCGCCGGCGTGACCCGCCGCATAGAGGGTGGCGAACCACATCGAGGCCCGGGGATGCGTCTGCGAACTGGTGATGTCCGTGATCGCCGCAATGTGATCCCAGTCCACGCCGTGGCGAAGCCCAAACAGGAAAGTTGTGGAGATCAGTGCCAGGCCAAGGCCTTCCTGAGCAGCAGTCTCCATCTGGCTCCACCCTCGAGAGGGGTGTTTCGGGTTGCGCCGATGATAGAAGTTATTGCCCCTTTCCCGCAAGGTGCGAGGGACGGGTTCTCCAACTCGATGTTGTCTTTCCCGGGCCCATCCGCTTTCTCCCCGATCGGGTTGGGCTCCGCCCAAGCAGCTCCAGGATAGCCCTCAGCCTTACCGTGGGCGGGGGCTGGGTGCGGCGCGGAGCTGAGTTATCTCGGCCGAGTGCAGGGCGAGCCTCGCTCCGTCGACCTCTAGCTCGAGGGCGCCCGAGGGCGAAAGGGCACGGGCGATTCCGCTGAGGGTCCGGCCGTCGGCCATGCGCGCCGTCACCAACAGACCCAGGACAACCGAACGCCGCTCGGCGCGCCGCAGCACCTCGGCCCGTCCATGGCTATCCGTGAGACCGCCGTAGCTGTGCTCGAAGGCGGCCAGAAACGCAGCGAGCAACCTGACACGGTCGACTGCCCGGCTGTCGTCTCTCGACTCCAGGGCGGCCGAGATGCTGGTTGCGCCGTCCGCGACCTCCGCCGGCATCCCGGCGGGCAGATGCAGGTTCACGCCGCAACCCACGACTGCAACCTCGACCCGGTCGCCGCGGGTGGCGGACTCCACCAGCAGGCCGGCCATCTTCTTGCCGTCGACCGTCACGTCGTTGGGCCACTTGACGCCCGCCTTCAGGCCGGAGACCGCCTCGACCGCCTCGGCACACGCAAGACCCGCTGCCGTGGTGAGAAGGCCCGCTGCCTCGAGATCCGGCGGGGGGCGCAGGATGAGGGAGAACATGAGGCTCGACCCCGGCCGGTCTATCCAGTCTCTGTCCCAGCGCCCCCGCCCCCGGGTCTGGTGATCTGCGACGACCAGAGCGCCTTCCGGCGCGCCACGGCGCGCCCACCCCCAGGCCTCGTCGTTGGTCGAGCCGATCGCGTCGAAGAATCGCACCGGCCGGCCCAGCCCACCGTGCACGGCGGCTTCGATGGTTTCGGCACTCAGATCGTGCGGCATGGCGAACGTAGGATAGGGCGCCAATGTTCAAGAAAATCCTGGTGGCGAACCGAGGCGAGATAGCGGTCAGGGTGATCCGGGGGTGCCGGGACCTCGGAATCAGCTCGGCCGCGGTCTACTCGGAGCTGGATGTCGACGCGATCCACACGCGGCTGGCCGAGGAGGCCTACCTGATCGGGCCGGGCCCCGCCGCTCAGTCCTACCTGAGCATTCCGGCAATCGTGGATGCGGCCCGGCGATCGGGCGCGGAGGCCGTCCATCCCGGCTACGGGTTCCTCGCAGAGAACGCTGCCTTCGCGCAGGCGGTGATCGACGCCGGCCTCGTCTGGGTGGGCCCGTCTCCCGACGTCATTGCGGCGATGGGAGACAAGACCGCTGCCCGCAGCGCCGCCTCCGACGCCGGAGTGGCGACCGTTCCGGGCACTGCGGAGCCGGTCACCGCGCCGGAGGCGGTCGTCCAGTTCGCACGGCAGCACGGCACGCCCGTCGCAATTAAGGCCGCCGCCGGGGGCGGCGGCAAGGGGTTTCGGGTGGTCGAGCGGTCCGAGGATTTCGCCGGCGCCCTCTCCGGCGCCGCCCGGGAGGCGCAGACCTATTTCGGGTCTCCGGATGTCTATCTCGAGCGCTACCTCCCCCGCCCCAGGCACGTCGAGGTCCAGGTGCTCGGCGACCTGAGCGGCGTCATCGTGTCCTTTCCCGAGCGCGACTGCTCTTTGCAACGGCGCCACCAGAAGCTGATCGAGGAATCCCCCTCTCCGTCGCTGACCGCCGGCGTCCGCGAGGAGATCATGGCCGCCGCCGTCAAGGTGTCGAAGCAGGTGGGCTACCTCAATGCGGGGACCTGCGAGTTCCTGCTGGACGCCGACGGCGTCACCTTCTACTTCCTCGAGATGAACACCCGCCTCCAGGTGGAGCACCCAGTAACCGAGATGGTGACCGGCGTCGACCTCGTGCGCGCCCAGCTTCTCATCGCCGCGGGGGAGGGGCTCGAGTTCGCGCAGTCCGACATCGAGCTGAGGGGCCATGCGATCGAGTGTCGCGTCAACGCAGAGGATCCGGCCAGGAACTTCATGCCGGCCCCCGGCCGGATCACCGCCTACGCAGAGCCCGGCGGGCCCGGCGTGAGGGTCGACTCAGGCGCCGGCGGAGGCACGACCGTGTCCCAGGCCTATGACCCGTTGGTCGCCAAGGTCATCGTCTACGGTGCGACGCGCGAGGAGGCGCGCCTTCGGATGCTTCGGGCTCTGGGCGAGTACACGGTGGCCGGCATCCAGACCTCCATCCCCTTCCATCAGGTGATGCTCGCCGATGAACGGTTCAGGTCCGGCGACTATCACACCGGCACCGTGGAGAGCGAGATGAGCCTGACCCCCGAAGCCGGCCCCTCACCCACAGCCGATGATGCGGGGGTGGTTCAACGCCGGTGGACGGTCGAGGTGGACGGCAAACGCTTCGAGGTGAGCGCACGCGAGCGCATCGGAGGCCGGAGGACGACCAAGCCCAAGCCCCCCTCCTTCGGAAATGTCGGCGGGGGTAGCTCCGAGGTGTTGAGCGCTCCCATGCAGGGAACCGTCCTCAAGCTGCTCGTCGAACAGGGCGATGTGGTCGAAGCGGGTGACCCCGTATGTGTCCTCGAGGCGATGAAGATGGAGAATTCGATCCTCGCCCACACAGGGGGAAGCATCGAGGAGGTGTCAGTCCAGGCCGGCGAAAGCGTCGAGGCAGGAACAACGATAGCCATCATCCGCTAAAGAACCCCCCCTTCGCCGCCGATAACCGCGAGTGATTCACCTTTGCCACGCCGGCCTACGGGAAGGTCGCTGAGATCGATTCCATAATCATCATCGTTGCCCTGCTCGCCGTACTGTTGCCACTCGGACTGATCGAGATGCGAAACTACATCGGGAGGCTCAAGCTGCAGCAGGAAGACCAGCTCGAAGCGCTGTCTCATTCCGACGCGGTCACCGGGGTTGCAAGCCGGCTCACGTGGGACGCAGAGGTGCCCCGCGAGCTGTCGAGGTCGAGCCGGGACGGAAGCCCCATGTGTCTGGCCCTGGTCGAGATCGACGACATGAAGACCTACATCTCCGAGAACGGGGCAGAGGGGGCTCGCCGCTTCCTCAAGGCGGCAACCGCGAAGTGGGTGGAGTGTCTTCGGGCTTCGGACCTGCTCGCCCGGTACACGCGTGACGATTTCGGCATCCTGCTTCCCGGATGCGATATCAACAAAGCAAGAACTGTCATCAACCGGTTGTGCGCGGCAACACCAGAAGGGCGAACCTGCTCCGCCGGAGTGACCCACTGGGACAAGTCCGAGTCCGCCTACAATCTCGTGGAGCGCGCCGAGCATGCGCTGAAGCAGGCGCAGGACGCCGGCCGCAACCGGGTGGTGGTCATGGAGGCTCCCCTCACGGCTCCGTCGGACGCCTCGTCCTCGACGCAACTCTGAGGCTGGCCCCGAAAACGGATCGCTTCCCGGCGATCCGGGAGATCGAAGCGACCGCCTCTGCCGTGAACCGAGGCATCAGGGCAAAGCCTGCCTCAGCGTTCAGGCGTAGACCCTTGTAATGCGAACGTATGTTCGATAGAGTGAAACATGTCAAGGGCAGAGGAGGGGCTCGGTCTTGGACGTGAGGTGGATGGGTGGCGGACGATCACCGCAGCGCGGACGACGGAGTCATCGCCCGCATCGACGAGCTCCACGCAGGTATCTGCAGCCGGCAGCTGGAGCTGCTGGGCCATGTGGCGGAGTGTGACTCGTCCCGGCGCTGGGCCCAGGACGGCTGCAGGGACATGGCCCAATGGCTGTCGGGACGGCTCGGAATATCCACCTGGGCGGCGCGCCGCTGGGTCGGCGCCGCTCACGCCCTGGAGGAGCTTCCCTGTATCTCCGGCGCCCTCGGAGACGGGGCTCTGAGCCTCGACAAGGTCCTCGAGCTCTGCCGCTTTGCGACCCCCGAGACCGAGACCAGGCTGATCAAGTGGGCACGCCGGGTCTCTGCGGCTGCGATCCGGCGCAGGGCGGATGTCCATAACTGCCCCTCACCTGAAGTCACCGGTGCCGCCGACGACGCCCGCTTCCTGCGCTGGTGGTGGTTCGAGGACGGCAATCTCATGGGACTGGAAGGACTGTTCCCCGCCGATCAGGGAGCCGCCATCGCCGCAGCGCTCAGGCGGGTCGCGGATCAACTTCCCGAGGATCGGCCCCACGGGTCGGGTGAGCACCTCGAGCTTCCGGCCGAGATCGTGCTCGAGCAGCGCTGCGCCGACGCGCTGCATGCGCTCGCGTCGCAGTCGATCGGCGCCGACGCCGACGCCGACCGGGCCACGGTCGTGGTTCACACCACGCTGGGGGCCTGTGACGGTCACGGGGCCGAGATCGAGCGTGGACCGGTGATCCACCCCGAGCTCGCCCGGCGCCTGTCGTGTGACGCCCGTCTGCAGTTCGTGCTCACCGATGCAGACGGAAACGCGTTGGGCATCGGGCGGGCGTCTCGAAACGTGCCTCCCTGGCTCATGCGCGAGCTCCGCCACCGAGACTACGGCTGCACCTTTCCAGGCTGCGGAACAAGAGCTTTCTTGCAGGCCCACCACATACGGCACTGGGAGCGCGGCGGGCCGACCGATCTCGGCAACCTCGTGCTCACCTGCCACTTCCATCACAAGCTCGTCCACGAGCACGGGTGGGGAGTTTCCCTGAACGGTTCGGCCGCGCAGTGGTTCCGGCCTGAGGGCAGACACTTCAGCCCCGGGCCGGGCCCGCCGGGACGGTGGCCG
>JACDDL010000297.1 GCA_013817045.1 Actinomycetota bacterium
TCCTCCAAGCGGCTTTTTTCCCAGCCTTCTTCTTCTCCGCTCGCCGCGCTCGATCCTCGATCGACACGACAACATCGGGTCGCTCCCGACCGAACCTCTTGAAATACAAATCCTCGATGAAGTCGGGCGGTGGCACCTTCCAGGACTCCTAGTCATGATTGGCGATCTTGCCGAGTTTCCTCGGGTTAAATCCGAGCTCGCGTGCCATCTGTACGTCGCGTGCGAGAGCCGGTAGCGTCTGCGCGCCTCGATTCACACCTGGAACTCCTTCGGAATGGCTTTCCTCTTCTTGCTCATGTCCCTGTACCCAGCCCAAAGTGACGGCACGTGTCGATCATTCCGTGCCGGCCCTTTCGTAACGTGGGGCTGCGCCCTTGGCTGGCGTGCCCACCCGAGAGAATATTCGAGAGTCGAGGGCTCCCGCCGCTCTCAACCAAGTAGATGCCATACGGCGCCCTGATCGCCGAGTACGAGTCGGCCAGTCGGCGATGACGCGTGACCCGCCGGGTGATCCCCGATCTTCTGACGACCCATGCCCGGCGGGGATGCGCATACTGTCCATGCCCGACGATAAGACACACCTCGATCCACAGATGGAGGTGCTCGGAACCAGGAAGGAACAGCCATGAGCCTTTTGGGGAGGTGGCGAATCACCGAGATGGACCTCTGGGACCATGACGCCATCGATCTCGTTGGGCCTGCCTTCATCCAGTTCGCCGGCCGCTCGGGCCACTTCCGCTTCATCGCGGTCGAGGGGTGGATTGACTGCCACCACCGCCGGCGAGACGGGCGGCCGTTCGTCGACTTCACATGGGACGGCCATGACGACTGCGATCCCGCGAGCGGCCGGGGCTGGGCAGGCCTCGAGGACGACGGCTCCTTGAGCGGCCACGTCTTCTTCCACCACGGAGATGACTCGGGCTTCACGGCGGTTCGCGCCGAGGACGATTCGCGATACGGTGAGAGCCCCGGACGCGGAACGAAGTGAGGGCCTCCATGACGAGGAAACCTCGCAGGCGGCCAGCTCCGGTCGCGCCCGATCGAGACGGCACTCGCCTCAGACCCCGATTCGTTCTGCCAAAAAATCCCGGAACGGTTCGCGTTCCTGGCCGACACACATGAAGAGAGACTACGATTATGGACGAACAGACTTCTCATCGCCAGCACGCCCTCTTTGACACTTAAGGCTGAGGCGCGTGTGTTGACGGAAGCCGTCGCCTCTAAGTGCGCGCCGGAGCGCACTGTTCAATCGCTATGGTGGGGCCACTCCCGCGGCTGGTCGCTTCGGTAACGCGAAGTGTTGTGTCAGGCCTGGGATGGTAGCTATCCGTGACTCGCGATGACTTGGGGTCGACAATGACACGATCCTCTCGGAAGCCGATCAGAGTTCTGCTGCCCAAGTTCGCTCCGATGTCTGAGAATCAATTCGAAGAGGTCACCGATGTCCTGGCAGAGATGCGCTTGGGGAGAGGAAACGCATTCGTTACAGGTCGGCCAGCTTGTCGAGAGCCACCCGGTACTGCCTGCGGGCGCCCTTGAGAAACGCGTCGACCTCCTCCTGCCGGCCCCGCGCGGCCAAGAAGTCCACGAGCGCCCGGACAACCGCTTCATTGATCGTGCTGTCGGTGGCGTAGGCGAAGGTGCGCAGCGCCTGGAAGACGTCCTTGGGTACACGGACATTGAGTTGCTGAAGCTCCTGCTTAGCGCTCGACGCCTTGCGGCGTGTCGGGGCCATCTGCGTCCTTCCTTTCGGCTATGTTGCTAGCATTATAGCATTCAAGCTCGACGCCGAGAACCCTTTCGTCCTCCCTTACCCTCTTGCGCTTTGGGATCGGGGCGACCGTTGGCTGGGCGTTGGCACGAACGCCGTCACTGCACTTGGTCGATGCGGCGGCGGATCGAAAATCCGTAGGCCCGCCGTCGCCTCATCCGCTATCAACTGTGCGGTGGAGTCCTACCCGGCAAAGGAGATGGCCATGAGGGGACACGTCCGAAAGCGCCGCACCTGGGAGTTCATCGTCGATGTCGGTCCTCATCCCGTGACCGGCAAACGACGCCAGAAGAGCAAGTCAGGGTTTGCAGCAAAGAAGGAGGCCGAAAGCGCTCTGCGCGACTTTATCCGCTACGTCGAAGGTGGGGGCGATCCGTGCCCGGACCGCATCACCCTTGCGGCGCACCTCAATCGCTGGATCGAATACCAGGGTGCCCGGGGCATTCGCTCGCGCACCTTGGAGGCCTACGAGGGCTACTTCGTCGCGAGATCGTACCCGTAGTCGGTGGTCTGGAGATTGCCAAGCTCACGCCCGGGCATGTGCGCGCGGTCCTTGCGCCAGACCAGCTCGCCGCCCTCATCGCAGCCTCTAAGGACACGATCTGGGAGATTCCGGTGTTGCTGGCGACCGTAACGGGGGCACGACGCTCCGAGGTCCTCGGCATCTCTTGGGATGACGTCGACTTTACCGCCGGCACAGTCTCTGTTCGCCGCGGCCTCCAGCGCGTGTCGCGCGCCCACCACGGCGTCTCGGCCACGTTCACCCCGCTCAAGACCAAGCAGTCGCACCGAATGGTCGCCCTGCCTCCATTCGCGCTCGACCGATTGCGCCGCCACCGCCGCGAGCAGCTCGAGCGCCGCAGCGAGTTGGCATCCGCGTGGCGCGATCCGGTGGATTCTCTACGGCGAACCGATTCCGGTCGTGTGCACGCGCAAAGATGGCTACCTCTTGTACCCGGACGCGTTCACCAAGGCCTTTAAGCGCCTGGCTCGACAAGCGGGTCTTCATCCCGCCACCTGCCTGCACGACGTCCGCCAAGCGGTACCAACCGAGCTTGGGCGCCGCGGCGTTCACTCGGTGATCGTGTCGGCGGTGCTGGGACATGCGTCGCCCGCGTTCACCGCCTCCGTCTACCAGCACGCGTGGCAGGAGGGTCCCCACGAAGCGGCCGACGCAATGGCAGCCGCATTGGCGGGCGTTGGCAATCCGTTGGCACAGAGCCACTTCGAGGCAACTCGCCACAAGGTTGCAGTCGCGAACTAGCGGGTCACAGGCGTGGGGCCGGCTG
>JACDDL010000298.1 GCA_013817045.1 Actinomycetota bacterium
GGCCGAGCGTTCTTGCTGATTCGATATCCACCAGGTTCCACGTCGGGGATCCTGATCCTGAACGAGGCGTCCCCGTCGAACTCGGGTAGCGGAAACATGTCATTCTTGCGCACCGGAAATGGCCCGCTGATTCTCGACTCACGACCGCCCCAGTTACTCGAGTAGTACACCGCCTTCCATCTCCCGTTGCGAGATTCCTCGAACGAGGTCAGAAGCCCCCACCCGTATCTCTGAGGAGCGTCGATTCGAAGCTCGATGACATCTCCGGCTCGGACTATCTGGTCGGACACAGACAGGGTCGGTCTCCTGGCCGCCACGGAAGTCTCATCGCCGTTCGTTGCTAACAGCAGCGCAACCATCTGTCGCTAGCCACAATCAAGGGACCACCGGTTGGCCACGAATATGGGACCACCTCCCGGGTCCGCGCAACGACCCGTGGCAATGATTGCACGCTTCTCTTGAGCCGCTCAACTCGGCCGCCGAGGCTTCTGCCGACGACGGTGGGAATCGCCCTCGACAACGAGCTCGTAGGCCGCGCTCTGGAGACGGTCGATCGCGCTCTGGGCGAGCAGCGGGTCGGCTAGGACGGCGAGCCATTCCCCCGGCTCCCGGTTCGATGTCACGATGGTGGACGCCCGGAGATGTCGCTCGACGACGAGGTCGTAGACGTCGTGCGTCTCTATCTGATCGAGCTTAGTGAGCGCGAAATCATCGACGATCAGAAGGTCGACCCGAATGAGCTTGCGAAGCTCCTGGTCGTGGGTTTGATCGAGGCGCGCCGCCTTGAGCCGCTTGAGCATGTGATCGGCGCGCACCATGAGCACCGAGTGACCCCTGCGGCAGGCGATGTGACCCAGTGCGCTCGCCAGGTGAGTCTTGCCGACGCCAACCGGGCCCATCACCACCGCATTGTTTGAGTCCTCCATGAACCGCAGCGTGACGAGCTCGGCCCAGAGCGCGCGGTCGTAGGTCACCTTGGTCGATTCGTCCCACGCTTCAAGCGTCATCGCGGGATCGAGGCGAGCCTTGCGTGAGCGGTTGACTGCCGACAGCCGGTCGCGGCGCTCGACCTCGTCGGACAGGACCAGCTCCAAGAAGTCCTGGTGCGGCATGTGCTGCTGGCGCGCCAGAGTGAGTCGCTCGGGAAGGGTGGCGAGCATCGGCGACAGCTTGAGCCGCCGCATAGCCTTCTTGAGGTCCTGAGAGATCGCCTCACTGCTCATAGCGGTCTCCGCCGTCGGTCGTGAACTCCTGCGCGCTGCGGGCGAAGCGAAGCTTGACCACCACGTTGTCATCGGGCGGGGAAGAGGCGCCCGGCTCGGGGTCTTCGAGCGCCCGCTCGAGCATGCGTGCGATGCGTGTGACATCGACGACATCGAGCTCCAGAGCCTTGGAGCACGCAGCTTCGACGCGCCCTGCTCCGTAGCGGCGCACAAGGCCGAGGAGCCGGTAGACCTGGCGCATCTTCGTCCACGGCAACGGGTTGTCGAGCACCCGCTCTGCGTAGGTGCCGACGTTATGTCCGTGAGAGTACGCGAGACGCACCAGCCGAGCGAGGTCGCGGGTCGCATAGATACGCTTGTCCGCGGGGTAGTCGTCGGCGTCGGTGGACCGGCCCCCGGCCGGCTTCCGGGGATGGACCTTGACGAGCTCTCCCTGGTAGTAGGCCTTGACGAGCTGGGAGTCGGCGCGCACCTTGACGTGTTTTCCGACGAACTCGGTGGGCATCGAGTAGAGCGCGTTCAGGACCGCTATGTGATGGTCGGGATGGACCTTGGGCTCTGAGTGGTGGGGCAGATCGTAGAGCCGATCTGGTGCGGGCAGCAGCAACGCCCGCTCCTCGGTCGAGAAGACCTCCGCCGGCCGCGCCTTGGTCGTCCCGTGGATCCTCAACCCGGCTTCGTTGAGGCACCACTCGGGCGCACGGTGTTGCGCCTCTGAGAGATCCTTGAAGTCCTCGCCTTTGAAGAAGGATTCCCGCACGTAAGAGACGCCGCGTTCGACCCGGGGCTTGTCTTTGGGGTGGGCAACACGTGCGGGGTCGATCACGAAGCCGCGCGCTTGGGCATATTCGTAGAAGGTGTCGTTGATGCGTGGATTCGTTGCGTCCGCTTTGTCGACGATCGCTTTCAAGTTATCCGGGATGACGACCTTGAAGACCCCCTGGTAGAACGACCATGCCGCCTCGAAGCCGTCGATGACCGATGCCAGCGTCTGCTGGTAGGTGAGCCACACGAACATGTGGCGGGAGAAGACGGAGGTGAAGATCAGCGCCCACAGCACGCGCCGGCGCTCGGCATCCGGATCGAACAGCAGACCCATCTTGCCGAAGTCGACCTGGAGCTCGGAGCCAGGCTCGCAGTCGTCGACTCGCACCGTGTTATCGGTCTTCGAGTGGCCGAGCTCTTGAACGCAGAAGCGGTGCAGGGTGCGGTAGGGGATGACCTCACCGGTGCGGCGGTGGAGCAGGTTAGCGATCTTGGTGAGCTTGACCTCGTCCTTGAGCTTGCTCTCGATAAGCTTTGTGTTGTCCACGAGCAATTCCCAATTACAGCCGCGCCCGTCGCCCGGGCGCCGCCCCACCCTGACCGCCTCGAGCACGGAGGCGAGCAGGTCGTCGGTGAGCTTGTCCTCTGCATCGCCTAGAGACAGCCCCGCCGCCTGCGCCGCCTCGATGTATCTCCGAACGGTCTTCCTGTCGACCTGGGCATGGCGCGCGATAGCTCGCGTACCGTGCTCCATCAGCCACAACCTCAGGATCTCTCTGACCCCAATCACGGACACCTCCCGAAACGCCATGAGCGACCTCCAGCTCGATCCGCCTTTGGTCGGCCCTACCGGACGAACAGGGCCCGCACGCGGATTCCGGGAGGTGGTCCCTAATTCGTGGCTAGGGGGTGGTCCCTAATTCGTGGCCAAAACCCCCTTCAGGTGGTCCCTAATAAGTGGCCAGTGACACAAACACGCCGCAGGCGAGGCGATGTTGCGCTAAGGGAAGGGAACCGCAGCAGCCGGCGAAGCAGGAAACTCGCGACCCATCCGTTGGGAGATGCCTGGAG
>JACDDL010000299.1 GCA_013817045.1 Actinomycetota bacterium
CCCCAAGACATGCCAGGCGGAAGGCGCCCGCGGAGTCAACGGGATTGTCGACCAGCGCCTCGGCATCGCGCACCCGAAAGACCAGCTTGCTGAGCAACAACAGCAGCACGGGTACTTCGATCGAGAGGTATCCGTATCGGGGGAGCCTGCCGACCCAGTCCATGGGAATCAGCGCCGCGGCGACCACAGCGCCAACGACGACCACAGCCATAGCCTGGCCGACTCCTCCCAGGGCGACGCCAACCCCAATGAGAACGGCCAACACGGGCGCGCCCGCAGCAACCCAGGCTGCGGCCGTCCTGCCCGTCGACCTATCCGGAAGGGTTTGTGTGCTCACGCGTTCTCCCGCGAGAGTTGCCGGCGGCGATCGTCTGAGGCGCAGGGCGATGTCGCGAGGCGTAATCGCCGTCACCGCTCGTTGGGTAGCTGCGCGCCTCGTGCAGATCGGAGCGGTTCAGGACTGCGCCCAGGATGCGGGCGTCGACCTGGTCCAGTTGCTCCCTCGTGCGCTGGATGGCGCTGCGGGAGGTCCGGGTCGAGTCCGCCACCACCAGCACGGCGTCGGTAACCGGCGCCAACGTCATGGCATCCGCCGAAGGAAGGGTCGGCGCCACGTCGACTATCACGAAATCGGCCGCTTCCCGAAGCTCGGCCAGCAGCTTTGCCATCGCATCGGAACCAAGGAGCTCGGTGGGATTGTCGGGAGTCGGTCCGCTGGGCAGCACCCGGAGGTTGGCTATCCCTGGTTGGACGAGCGCGGCCGCCAGCTCGATCTGCCCCGAGAGCACGCTGGTCACCCCCGTGCGATTATCCACACCGAAGTACTCTGCAAGGCGCGGCCTTCTCAGGTCGGCCGACACCAGGATCACCCGTTTGCCCGCTTGTGCGAGCGCCACACCCAGGTTGGCCGTGGTGCCCGATCGGCTCTCCTGAAGGTTGGGGCTGGTCACAAGCAGGACCTTCAGATGACGTTGAGACGCGGCGAAGAGCACGGCGGCTCGAAGCGTCCGATATGCCTCCGCCGCCGGGGAATGAGGTTTCTCGGCGGTCACAAGCGAGGTGCGGTTCTTGTCCCGGCGGGAGGCCGCCAACGGGACCACCGCAAGCGTCTTCATGCCGGCGTGATACTCGAGCTCGTCACGGTCCCGGAGCCGGTCGTCCAGACGATCCCTGAGAAGCGCCACTCCGGCGCCGAGAGCAAGTCCCAGCAGCAATCCGACGGCGAGGTTCCGCACAGGCTGAGGGCTGGAGGGCGAGATCGGCGTGGGCGCCTCCCGAACGATCTCACCGACCGTACTGGTCGTGAGCGGCTCGGAGGAGGCGAACGGGCCGAGCTGCCCCCGAAGGAACAGGATGGTGCCGCTGATAGTGGCCCTCTCGGCCTCGAGTTGGGCTATCTCCGAAGCGTCGCTGGTCTCCGCCCGCTGATCATTCAGCTTCCCCAGCTGCTTCTGGCTGCTCTCGAGCTGATCCTGGAGGGGCGCCACGGAGTCGGCGATCTGCTGCAGCCGGTACTGGAGGTAGCCATCGGCAAACGCCTGGGCGAGGGTGGCGGCTTCGGCCGGCTCTGTAGAGGAGTAGCCCACGTCCAAGACCGAGGTGGTTCCCTGTGCCGTGACGTCGAGGCCCTCAAGAAGATCTTCGGGGTCCCCCGAGAAGCTGACTGCTTCGTCTTCCGCTACCAGGTCGGCCACCTCCGGGGAGGTGGCGAGGATGGTCTCGGTCTCCATGTTGATGGCCTCCGTCGGTGAAGCCGACGCGATGGGATCGGGGCGCACCAGGATCAGGGCATGGGACTCGTAGGTGCGCGGTTGCCGCAGGGTCAGCAGGAGAGCAGCCGCAACCGCCAGGATCGTGACCCCGATAATCGACCATTTCCGGTCCCACAAGAACTTGAATTGCCTCTGGAGGTAGAAGGTGCCACTGCTGCCTCCTGCGGCCTCGCCTGTCGCCACTATCGTCACTCCCCTTAGTCTTCAGTGTTCGGACTGTTGCTCGGATCGACCTCCCCGTGCCTACCCACCGATAACGCCGCACGGGAGAGAAAGTTGCCGGCCGGGCCGCCTCCACCCGGATGGCGGAGATACAACGCTCGGCCAACCTTACACGGGGGCCGCGCTTACTGGAAATAAAAGGGTCGTGTCTCGGCCCCCCGGCCTGCCACCCTTAGGACGTTCCGGTGACGTTCCGGAGTCCCCTCAACCCCCCTGGCGATCGGTGCCGAAATGCGTTCTTGTGGCACGATTGCCGGGTGACGATCCTGTGCTATCACACCGTCGAACGCGGCTGGCGATCGCCTCTGGCGGTGACACCCGAGACGTTCGAGGAGCACTGCGCATGGCTGGCGCGTCGGCGTGTCGTCTCTCTCGACGAGGCCATCGGACAAACCGACCGGTGGGGCCGTCTGCCGCGCGGCGTGACCGCGCTGACCTTCGACGACGGCTTTGCCGGCCTGTACGAGCACGCCTGGCCCGTGCTCGCCCACTTCGGCCTTCCGGCCACGGTGTTCCTGGTAGCCGAAACCCTGAGCCCAGAGGGACGCGCCGTCGACTGGGCACCCACTGCGCCTCCGGGAACCAGGACCTTGGATCTCGACCAGGTGCTCGAGATGCAGGCCACAGGCATCTCGTTCGGGTCCCACAGCTACGCGCACCACGATCTCATCACTTTGGACGCAGACGAGTGCGAACGGGACCTCCGGGCCAGTCGCGAGCTGCTGGAGGACCTCTTGAAGCGCCGCGTGCCCCATCTGGCCTATCCGCGGGGCCTGCACAACGACACTGTGCATCGAGCGGCGGAGGGCGCCGGCTTCTCCTATGCATTCAGCCTGCCCGAAGGGCCAGAAGAAGTGAGCCGTTACACAATACCGCGAGCCGTCATCATCCCGGGAAACGGCGTCCCAACCCTGCGCTTCAAGACATCTCGCTTCTATCTACCCTTCCGTCGTACCCCCTTGTGGCCTGCACTGCGGACCGTGGCCCGGAAGACCGGGTTTGGTCTGCGCCTTGGTCAGACGGACATGGAGACTACCCAAGAGAACTGACCCGATTGTAGG
>JACDDL010000300.1 GCA_013817045.1 Actinomycetota bacterium
TCGAGATGGGCGGTCGGCTCGTCGGCGAGCAAGAGGGGTGGATTGTGGGCAAGAGCCCGTGCGATCGCGACTCGTTGCTGCTGCCCTCCGGAGAGATCTCCGGGGCGGTGGGACATTCGATCGGCTAAGTCCCACCTGCGTGAGGAGAGTCTCGGCCCGGGGGCCGGCTTCCCTGCGAGGCACCTTGGCGGCCAGCAATGGAACCTGCACATTTTCCAGGGCGGTGAGGCTGGGGATCAGGTTGAAGGCCTGGAAGACGATGCCGACCGTCGATCGGCGATAGTTGGTGAGAGCCGACCCGCCGAGGTCGTTGACGACAGCGTCCCGGAAGCGAACGCTTCCGGATGCCGGGCGCAGGATCCCCGCCAGGACCGAGAACAGCGTTGTCTTCCCGCAGCCGCTGGGGCCGAGGAGCAGCACCAGCTCGCCGGAGGAGACCTCCAGCGACAGGTTCTCGATCGGGCGAATGACGTAGCCGCCGCTCGCGTATTCGACGGTGAGGTCATCGATCATCAGGTCTGCCAACTGGTCAGTGCCCTCCGAAGGCGAGGGCCGGGTCGACTCTCACGGCGCGCCGCAACCCTGCAACGCTTGCCAAGAGACCTACCGAGACGGCGATGGCGAACAATGCTGCATAGGCTCGTGCGTAGATCTCTACGCCGAACGGAAAGAGCGGCGCAAGCAACTGGGCGAGCCCGACCGCAAGCGCGGCCGATGTGACCGATAGCACGATGGCCTGAAGCGCGAGCCCTCCCATGAGCGCCGAGTTCGGCGCGCCGGTCGCTTTCAGGACTGCAAAATCGCGGGTTCGCTCGAGAGCGGAGAGATAGATGATCGAACCGATGATGCCGGCGGCCGTGATCCAGAGCAGCGCGCTGATCAGGTCGATCGACTTCGTTCCATTCGCCAGCGGCCTCTCGAGATCGGTGCGCACCTGCGTGGGCGTAAGTTCCTCGAGCCCTTCGGGCAGTGACGACGGCTCCCCCGAGGTGACCACAGTGGTGACGAGGTCCTGGCCCGAGAACGCCATCGCCTGAGCGTTCTCGAGGGGAACGAAGATGGTCGGCGTCCCGAAGTAATAGGTGATGCCGTCGGATGTTCCCACCGCCCGTAGGGGCAATCCGCCCACCGAGATCGAGTCGCCGACGCCGACCTCCAGGGCCGTGTCGACCAGGGCCTCTCCCGCCTCTTCGGGCGCGCGCCCCTCCGTGACCGGAGGCTCACCCACGCCTCCCGATGAGTAACCGATGACGTTGACATCGCGATCCGCCGGCTCACTCATGGTGGAATGCAGCAGGACCAAGGCCGAGGCACGATCAACCCCCGGCGCTGCCGCTACCGCATCCGTCGTTTCGGCCGGAACAACCGTTGACGCAGTGAACGGCCCCGATGTGCCCTCAGCTACGATCCAGGAGTCTGCGCCGATGACGTCGACGATGCGGCGAATCTCGCTGTGGAGCGTTGCGCTGAATCCGGCCATCAAGAGAGTCATTGCGAATGTGAGCGCGGTGGCGGCGATCGCAATCGTGAAGCGCCGCCGCCTGAACTGCAGGTCTCTCAGACTGATGAGCCACATGGCGCCGGTAACAATACGATGAGGGCTCGCTGCGGCGCGCCGCCGTATGATGCCGGCACCTACCGAGGGGGTTGACGTGGAGCTTGGGCTGGATGTGTCGCAGCATCAACTTACTTGGCAAGAATTGCTCAACCGAACTCGCTGGGCTGAAGACGCCGGCTTCGAGGGCGCATGGGTGTTCGATCATTTCAAAGCGTTGTACGGCGACCCGAATGGACCTTGCCTCGAGGCGTGGACGCTCCTGGCCGCCCTCGGCGCGGCAACCTCTCGCATTCGCCTCGGTCCCCTCGTCACGGGGATAACGTACCGGCACCCTTCCATCCTCGCGACAGAGGTTGTGACCGCAGACCACGTGTCGCAAGGGCGCATCGAGCTCGCGCTCGGTGCTGCATGGCACCAGGGCGAGCATCACGAGCTCGGGATCGACTTCCCCCAACCCGCCGAGCGCATCCAGAGGCTCGAAGAGGCGATCGAAGTCATGGAACTCCTGATGACGACCGACGGCGCGACCTTTGACGGCCGCTATTACAAGCTTGCCCATGCGACCTACAACCCCAAGCCCGTGCAGCAGCCCCGCCCCCCGCTGTGGATCGGCGGAGGCGGCGAGAAGTTGATGCTGCCGCTCATCGCCCGGCGCGCCGATGTCTGGCACGGATTCGGATCGGCCCGTGCCATCGAGCGCAAGTCGCGCCTCCTCGACGAGCATGCCGAGAAGGCGGGGAGGGACCCAGCTTCGATCCGAAGGTCGACCAGTTTGTCGATCTCGGAACCTTGGGGCGAGGTTCGTCGCAACGCCGAGGCTCTAGCCCGGGTGGGCGTGAGCTACGTCACGGTGGATTGGCCTTCACAGGGCATGCAGCGCCTCGATGAGTTCGCCTCACGGGTCATGCCGGAGGTCAGGAGTCTCTAGAGCGAGCCGCTAGATCCCGGGCCGGTTTTGCGGGGCAGCGGCGCTGTGATTAGATTCTCCCTGGGGCCAGCCGAGCTGGAGGCGAAGGGGGTGAGACAGCGGTCCCAGCTTATGCGTGCGTGCGGAAGCGCCGCCCCAAGGTTTCAGCCTCGGATCTATCGGACGAACTGGGAGGTTTGAGATGGTGAGAACCAAGAGGGCTGCGCGCCGGTGGTCTTTAGGTGCGGTGGCGCTTGCCGCCACGACGATCGTGGCTCCACTTCCGTCGGTGGGAGCCAAAGGCAAGCAGGTGCAGGTGACGAGCATTGCATCGGGTCTCAGAAATCCCCGTGGGATCGACTGGCACAACCGAGCCCTCTTCGTCGCCGAGGCCGGGAAGGGCGGTTCCGGCCCGTGTGTCGAGGGAGAGTTCGGCGAGGTTTGCTTCGGCCGTACCAGAGCCATTACCCGTATCCGGGGTGGCAACCAAGAACGGATTGCACGAGGACTTCCGTCGATCGCTTCCCCCGACGGTACTGCAGCCATCGGGCCTCACGATGTCGCGGTGGACGACGGGAAGCTCTA
>JACDDL010000301.1 GCA_013817045.1 Actinomycetota bacterium
GGCGCCGGCCTATCGGGACTGTCCGTGTGGCCCCTCGGCAGCGCCGGCGGCTCCGCGGCGCCCGCCCGGCGACCGGCCGTCGGAGCACCTCCCGCCCCCGCTTCCGCCCCGGCCTTCGTCGAACCTTGGGGTGCGGACGACTCCGGCGAATTCGTCCGACGGGCAGCCGCAACACCCCGGCGCTCGGGTTGCCCGATGCGTCTCGATGTCCGGCGGCCGTAAGACCGGCTATGGCTGCGCAGTTCGGCCCAGGGGCGAAGTTGGCGTGGGAGTCTGAAGTCGTGCCCGGTCAGCGTCGTTCGCATGGTGTCAAGATCACGATCTTTCTGATCGACGGGACGCCCGAGGGAAAGCGCCTGTCGACGAAGTCCGGCTGGACGGGCGCGTGCCTCGACTTCAGCCGCAGTGACTACTCCGACGTCAGGGCCCGCCCGGAACTTGCGCGGACCGGCGTCTACGTACTGGTGGGACCGGACGAGTCGCGGCCGGAGAGGGAACGGGTCTACGTCGGCGAGGCGGATGCCGTCCGAACGCGCCTCGACGCGCACCAGAAGGAAAAGGACTTCTGGACTCGTGCCTTCGTCTTCATCAGCCGCGAGGACGAGGGTTTGGACAAGGCCCATGTGCGCTATCTGGAGGCGCAACTCGTCGCCCGAGCCGCCGCGGCTCGGTCTGCCCTCCTAGAGAACTCGACCGCGCCCGAACCCCGGGGGCTGGGTGAGGCGGAGCGTGCCGAGATGGACGCCTTCCTCGACGAGGTGCTGTTGCTTTTGCCACTGTTGGGCGTGAGTCACTTCACCGGAGCGACCGCTCGCCACCTCAGCGTTGTCGCCGGGAGTTCGAACCCCGGCCACGCCCTGCCGCCAGTTCCTTCACCAGCGCGGGCGCTGGGTTCCGCTGCCGCCCCGCCACAGGCCAGCGTGTTGAGCCGGCCCGTCGCGCCGGCGCCAGGTGAGCGGCTCGCCGACGCCCGAGCCTCCACTCGACCGGTGTACCAGTTGGTGGAGCGCGGTCGAGGCGCCGGGGGGCGGGTGACGGTCAGCGGCCAGGCTTCAAGACACTGCCGCGGGCTTCATCGTTCTCGAAGGCTCGTACGGGCCGGCGATCGACGGCGTTATGAGCCCCGGCTACGCCGAGATGAGGGCTGCCCTGCGTGCGGACGGAATCCTGATTGACGGAGGCGACGGTTCCGCTCGCTTCGCTCGCGACCACGCCTTCCGGTCGCCCTCGGCCGCGGCCACCATGGTCGCCGGGAGTAATCGCAACGGACCGAAGGTCTGGCGGGACGACCAGGTCAGTCCCTGGCGGCCGTTCGCTCGCAAGTCGCGCAGGTGTAGAGGACCCGTCGAAGCTGTCCCCAAGGTCCCGGCACGAGAGTGGGCGCGACGCTTCACTGCAGGTTGATCCACCTGTTCTCTGCCTGCCGGGCAACGCCAGCGCTGCTCCGAGCTCATCCGCCGCGGCCTACCGACGACGCCACGCCGCCAGAGAGGAGGGCCGCGCGCCCCCAGGGCGGGGCCGAAGGCCCTGCCCGTAAGCCCGTCCCAGGTCGGCCAGGGGCCCGCGGGTCAAGGACCGGCGAAGCCGGCCGCGAAGCGGCGCCGCAGGCGTCCTTGAGGCGCGGGGAGGCCGACCGTACGGTGCGCGGCCCGACCCCGACGACCTTCCGACCGCTACACACTCCTCGAGACTGCCCCCGCTTCGAGCGACCGCTCAAGCCACCACCAGCACCTCCGCCCGCGATGTCGTGACCCCGTCAGCCCGAGATCGCCGCCGACTGCCCGGCCGCCCGACCCCGACCCCCGACCCCCGCCGCCAATCCCTGCCCTCCCGCCCCTCCCCACCACTTCACCTCCACCTTCGGCACCTGCCTCCGACACCTCGCACACTCCCCCGTGGGGTCCCCCGACCCCTAGGGGCCCCACGAGGGCCCTGAGAAGAGGCCGGCCGACCGGGCCCGCGCCGACCGCGGTGAGGTTGCGGTGAGCTTCGACGCGGAGCGCTCAGCCGATGTCGGATGCGCCTTCACCGCCGGCCTGACCGTCGCTGGCGGCGAACAGCCGGACGACACTGGTCGAGGGCGTGCGACGCTGCTGCGCCAGCTCGCTCAGCGCCACCGCGATCTCCCGGTCCCGCTCGCTGGTCGCGTGCTGGTAGAGCACCGCGGCGCGCATGGAGGCGTGCCCCATCCGCGCCATGAGCTCGCGGGTGCTGGCGCCCGTCGTCGCTGCCAGCGTGTTGCCGGTGTGCCGCAGGTCGTGGAAGTGGAACCCGGGCAGGCCGGCCCGCTCGCGGGCGCGGTGCCAGACGGTGGTGAACGACCCGCGGTGCAGCGGTACGCCGTGGTCGTTGGGGAAGACGAGCTCGCAGCCCGGCGGGACGTGCTCAAGGAGATGCGCGGCGATCACAGGCAGGAGGTGGGGCGGGATGTGCACCGTCCGCCGGCCGGCCTCGGTCTTCGGTGACTGGGCTTGAGGTCGACCCGCGCGTCGAGCCACTCCTGCGCGTACTCACCGAACCGGCGGCGCGCGATGCTGGGGTCCTGCCAGCGACCGCGCTTGAGGTCGGCGCGCGCCTCGGCGAGGTGCTCGGCGGCTTCCTTCTTGCTGTCGAAGCTGACGGTCCGGGTCTTGCCGTTACGGTCGACGTAGCGGGCCTGGAACCGACCGGACTCCAGCCGGCGGACGTTGCCGAAGTCGCGGCGGGTCATGCGCCACCTCCGACGACGACAGCCGAGGTGAGCACGGTAGGCAGCGGGTGAGCCACATCCTGTGGACAACGGACCCATCCATCCGCCATCCATCCGCCATCCATAACTCGGTGGCACAAGAAGCCAGAACGATCTTGACGGGGCAACACCACACCACACTTGACCAGCGCATATGCACTCCAGGGGATCAGATGGACCCCTTTTCTGGACCGCTTCCAAACTGGCTACGCGGGTTCCATTCCCGTCGCCCGCTCCACATCGAACGGGCAGGTCAGCCGATATCCGGCGACTCGCAGCCAAAGGGGTGGGCGTGGCCCTCTCACGGTTCGCGGGCAGAGA
>JACDDL010000302.1 GCA_013817045.1 Actinomycetota bacterium
TCCGGCGACACAGGCCTGCTGGTCACCGGCTATCTGGGCTGGCCGGGCGGCGCCCAGGGACTGCGCGACCGGATCTCAGGGCCCCCCTCCGAGGCCGCCGCGCTGGGCCGGGAGCTCGCCCGTGCGCTCCTCGCTTCCGGGGGCCGGGAGATCCTCGATGAGCTCGAGGCGACGGCCGAAGAAGAGATGCCCCAGATCGCGCCGCCGTGACCCCGGGCCGGGAGGGACTGGCCGGACAGAGGGTCATCGTCACCCGGGCACGGGAGCAGTCCGCCGGATTGACCGCGCGCCTGGAGGAGCTCGGCGCGACCGTCATCCACCTGCCGACCATCTCGATCGTTCCCCCTGATTCCTGGTCGGGCACCGACGGCGCGGCACTACGGCTTGCAGGCGGCGATTACTCATGGGTGGCCTTCACGAGCTCGAACGGTGTCACAAGGTTCCTGGACCGGCTCGAACAACTCGAGGTCACTATTCCGCAGGCCACAAGAGTCGCAGCGGTGGGCCGCTCCACGGCGCGCGCGCTCGCAAGCCGCCGGGCGCATCCCGATCTCGTGCCGGCGAGATTCACTGCGCTGGACCTGGCCCGGGAGCTGGGACGAGGCCCCGGGCGCGTCCTGGTCCCCCGTGCAGCCGGCGCGCCACAGGACATGCCCCGCGCTCTCCGGCGGGCCGGCTGGACGGTCGACGAGGTTGCGGTCTACCGCACGGTGCCGGCCCCGGGTGACACGCCGGCGGTCCGAACCGCCCGGGCGGGCCGCTTCGACGTGGTGACCTTCTCCAGCGCGTCGACCGTCCGCTACTTCGTGAACGTCGTGGGGCCTCCATCCGAACTGGGGCTCGGGGGCGCCTCAGCTCAAACCGGGGAGGCCAGGGTGGTCGCCTGTATCGGTCCCGTCACCGCGGAGGCGGCCCTGAGCCTGGGGGTGCGAGTCGACCTCGTCGCGCCACAACACACCGTGGACGGACTCGTCGCCGCGCTGCGCCACCACTTCGGCTGACACCCGTCCGACGCCTTGGAGGTTGAGCTCCAATGCACTCTCGAACCCGCTTTCCGGGCCAGTGAGTGCAATGAAAGAGTGGCATTTCTCGAAACCGGCCTGCTTGCGGGACGAACCGCTTAGGGGAGGTTCGGCAGGATCTCCCGTCTGTAGAAGTCGAAGAAGCCGTCCTGGTCGGGCCCGATCTGGTGGACGCAGACGTGGTCGTAGCCCGCGTCGGCATACTTCTTGATCTGCTCGAGATGCTTGGCGGGATCGGGCCCGCAGGCCACGGTGGCCTCCATGTCGGCGGGCTCGGCCATCTGCGCCGCCTGCTCGAAGTGCGCCGGCAGGGAGAGCTCCTGATTGAGCTGTCCCTTGGTCGCTCCGTTGGGCCAGATCTCGTAGGCCATCTGCCTCGCCGTGGCCGCGTCCTCGTTCCAGCACACCTGCGTCTCGGTGTAGCGGGGCTTGCCGGTCCCGCCTGCTTCGTCGAACTTCGCCAGCAGATCCGAATCCGGCGCCAGCCCGATGTACCCGTCGCCCATCTCGCCCGCCAGCGTGATCGCCTTCGGCCCATCGGCCGCGATCATGATCGGCGGAGGGCTCTCGGGCAGGGTGTAGAGGCGGGCGTTCTCGACCGTGTAGTAGGTGCCGCGGTGGCTGTGCTGCCGGCCGTCCCACAGCATGCGGATGACCTCCAGCGCCTCGGCGAGCATCTCGATGCGCACCGCCGCCGAGGGCCAGTGATCGCCGAGCACGTGCTCGTTGAGGTTTTCGCCGGTCCCCACGCCGAAGAAGAAGCGGCCGGGCATGAGCGCAGCGGCGGTGGCGGCCGCCTGGGCGATGATCGCCGGGTGGATCCTGATCGTCGGGCAGGTGACGCCGGTCCCGATGCTCAGCCGTTCGGTGGCCTGGGACAGGGCGCCGAGGACACCCCACACGAAGGGCGATTGGCCCTGCCGGTCGACCCATGGGTGATAGTGGTCCGATATGAGGGCGAAGGTGAAGCCGGCCTCCTCGGCGCTCCGGGCGTTCTGCACCAGATCGGTGGGGCGGTGCTCTTCTGAGGACAGCTTGTAGCCCAACTCCATGGGTTCTCCTTTTTGTTGTTCGGACTACGTTCCATTACCCCGGAGACGCGTTCCTCACCGGGGTGCGAACATGAGGCCGTGACCTCATTTCCCTTGCGCCGCCCCCGGAGGCTGCGCCGCACCCCTGCGCTGCGCTCCGCTTTCGCCGAAACGACCCTGGATCCGTCCCGCCTCATTGCGCCGTTGTTCGTGAAGGAGGGTATCCTGGCCCCCGCTCCCATCGCATCGATGCCGGGCGTATATCAGCACACGCTCGAATCCCTGATCAAAGAGGCGCGCGAGCTGATGAGTCGCGGGATCTCCGGCGTCCTGCTGTTCGCGGTGCCCAACCACAAGGACGCGTCGGGGAGTCAAGCCGGCGATCCGGCGGGGATCAGTCAGCGCGCGCTTACCGCACTCAAGGAGGAGCTCGGCGATGACGCCGTGGTGATCGCCGACCTCTGTCTGTGCGAATACACAAGCCACGGTCACTGTGGCGTGCTCGATGGTGCCCGCGTGGACAACGACGCGACCCTCGAACGGTACAAACAGATTGCGGTTGCGCAGGCGCGCGCCGGGGCCGACATCGTGGCGCCTTCGGGGATGATGGACGGCCAGGTCGGCGCGATACGCGCTGCACTCGACGAAGCAGGCGGCAACGACACCGTCATCCTCGCCTACACCGCAAAGTACGCGTCTAGCTTCTACGGTCCTTTTCGAGATGCGGCCGAGGGCGCGCCGCAGTTCGGCGACCGGCGCTCGTATCAGCAGGACCCTGCCAACTTCGACGAGGCCTTGAGGGAGGCGGCGCTCGATGTCGCCGAGGGGGCCGACGCTCTCATGGTCAAACCGGCGACGCACTACCTCGACGTGCTGCGCGCGATCAAAGACCGTTTCGATCTCCCCACCGCTGCCTACAACGTGAGCGGCGAATATTCGATGCTGATGGCGGCGGCGCAGCGAGGGTGGATCGACGAACGCGCTGCG
>JACDDL010000303.1 GCA_013817045.1 Actinomycetota bacterium
CAGATCCTGTGTGAAGCAGGACTGCTTCCCGGCGCACTGAGAAAGAACTCAGGGCTCAAGTTCATCTGCAGATGGGTTGGTCTGAGCGTCGACAACAATCAGTCGCCATTCACCGCGCGTGCGATCCCGGGTCAGCGACTGCGTATTCCGATCAACCATTTCGAGGGCAGCTGGCACTGTGACTCAGACGAGCTCGAGCGGGTGCGCGCCAACGGCCAAGTCGTGCTGCGTTACACGGCAAATCCCAATGGCGCGCTCGACGACGTCGCGGGCCTGACGAACGAACCAGGCAACGTCTTCGGGCTCATGCCTCACCCCGAGCGAGCCTGTGAGCCGTCGTCCGGCTCTCAGGATGGAGCCGTGATTCTTGAATCCATGCTGGAATCGGTCCCCACTCGGGAGCACGCCCACCTTTGAGTCTGGCTTCGACTCTCCATCGCGAGCTTGGGCTTACCGACGACGAGCTCACTGCGATCCGGCAGAGGCTCGGCCGGGATCCGGCCTTCACGGAGCTGGCGGTGTTCTCGGTGATGTGGAGCGAGCACTGCTCCTACAAATCGAGCCGTCTGCATCTCGCCAACCTGCCCACCCAAGGCGAGAACGTCGTCGTCGGCCCCGGTGAAGGCGCCGGAGTCGTCGAGGTCGCGCCCGGGGTCAGGGTCGCGTGGAAGATCGAATCTCACAACCACCCCTCATTCGTCGAACCCGTCAACGGCGCCGCCACCGGCGTCGGTGGGATCGTTCGGGACATCCTCTCGATGGGAGCGCGGCCGATAGCGCTGATGGATTCACTTCGCTTCGGACTCCCCGGACGGGGACGTACGGACTTCCTGGTCGAGGGAGTAGTCGACGGCATCTCTTCCTACGGCAACGCGATCGGTGTGCCGACGGTGGGCGGCGAGACGATCTTCGACGAATGCTACGCACACAACCCCCTGGTGAACGTGGCCTGCCTCGGTGTGATCGAACATTCCCTGCAGCACGGGCGCGCCGAAGGGCCGGGCAACGCGCTGGTCCTCATCGGCTCCTCCACGGGGCGCGACGGGATCGGCGGCGCCAGCGTGCTTGCCTCTTCGGGCTTCGACGCCGAGGCCGCGGACAAGCGACCCTCGGTTCAAGTGGGCGATCCGTTCGCCGAGAAGCTCGTCATCGAAGCATGTCTCGAGCTCATACGGGCCGATCTCCTGGCCGGTTTTCAGGACCTCGGAGCCGGAGGGATCTGTTGTCCTGTGTCCGAGATGACGTCGAAAGCCGGAACCGGCGCGGTGGTGGATGTCGACCGGGTCCCCCGGAGAGAACCCGGCATGGCCCCCTTCGAGGTCATGATCTCGGAGTCTCAGGAGCGCATGCTCGCAGTGGTCGAACCGTCGAAGCTCGACGCGGTCCTTGCCGTGTGCCGCAGGTGGGACCTGGGGGCGGAGGTCATCGGCGAGGTCACCGCGAGCGGACGCCTGCAGGTGGTGAGCGGGGGCGAGGTCGTTGCCGACATCCCGTCGACCGCGTTGACCGACGACGCTCCGTTCCTCGACCGCCCGCGGAGGCGCCCGGAGCTTGCGGACGAGCTCGGGCCGGCGCCCGCTCTCGAGCCCCCCGCGGACCTGGAGGCGGCCTTCCTGGCGATGTTGTCGCTGCCGGGTATCGCCTCGAGACGGTGGGTGTGGGAACAGTACGACCATATGATCGGGCTCGGCACCCTCCAGGGCCCCGGTGCGGATGCCGCAGTCATTCGGCTGCCCGACTCCGAGGTCGCAGTCGCCGTCACCGTCGATGGACCGGGGCGGTTCTGCCGGCTGGACCCGTATGAGGGCGCTTGCCTGGCGGTTGCGGAGGCGGCCCGAAACGTCGCCTGCACGGGCGCACGCCCGGTTGCGGTGACGAACTGTCTCAACTTCGGAAATCCCGAGGAGCCCGAGGTGATGTGGGCTTTCACGGAGGTCGTGCGGGGCATCGCGGACGCCTGCAGCGCATTCGGCGCGCCGGTCACCGGCGGCAATGTCTCCTTCTACAACGAGACCGAAGGCCGGCCCATCCACCCCACCCCGGTCATCGGGATGCTGGGCGTCCTCGACTCCGTGGAAGCCCAGGTTGGCATCGGCTTCCGGGCCGAGGGCGACGCCATCCTGCTGGTCGGGGCCACGGACGAGCTCGACCTGGGCGGGAGCGAGCTCGCCGCTCTGGGCGGCGGCGCACCCTCCGGCCGCCCGCCCCGGCTCGATCTCGCCGTCGAGCGGAATATTCACCTGCTGCTCGGACGCGCGTCCGCGGAGCACCTCCTCCGATCCGCCCACGATCTCTCCTCCGGGGGGCTCGCCGTCGCCCTGGCCGAGGCCGCCTTCGCCGGACACCTTGGGTTCAGCGTCGAGCTGCCTCCGGGTGAGGCGTGGAGGGTCTTGTTCTCCGAATCTCCGTCCCGCGCCGTGGTCTCCTGCGCCCGCCCGGATGTGGCCCGGCTCACCCTGGCGGCCCGGGATCACGGGGCCCCCATCCGTTTGCTCGGCGCGGTGGGGGGCGAGAGCCTGGAGTTCGGCGCCTTCGGAGTGTCCCTGGAGCGCGCCCTAAGCCGGTGGGACTCCGCCTTCGCCGAGTCGCTGTCGTCTAAGGTGGGCTAGATGGCCGAAGTCAAGGACGCCTGCGGCGTCGTCGGAGTGTTCTCCCCCCGCGAAGATGTTCCCAGGCTCGTCTATCACGCTCTCTACGCCCTGCAGCATCGCGGCCAGGAATCGGCCGGTATGGCGGTCTCGGACGGCGACAGCATGGTCGTGTTCAAGGAGCTCGGGCTGGTTGCTCAGGTGTTCGACGAATCCGTGCTGCAGAGCCTTCAGGGCCACGTCGCCGTCGGCCACGTCAGGTACTCCACCACCGGGGCCTCATCCTGGAACAATGCACAGCCTTCCTACAAGAGCGCGCCCTCCGGGCAGTTCGCCCTTGCGCATAACGGCAATCTCGTCAACTCCAACGACCTGCGGGACTCGCTCGAGCTGGCTGGTGGCGACCCCACTCCTGGACGGGCGCTGAGGG
>JACDDL010000096.1 GCA_013817045.1 Actinomycetota bacterium
CCACCGGCGTCGTTGGGGTCGAAGTCGGGAACGTTTGCCATTGCGAGGATCTCGCCGCTCGACGGCCGCATGACCACCGCGCTGCCGCCACTTGCGTCGTAGGCCTTCGCTGCCTCGGCGAGCGTGGCCTCGGTGAAGTACTGGAGCTCCTTGTCGATGGTCAGGAACAGCTCCCGTCCCTGCCGGGGTTCCTGGTAAGAGGAGTCCGCCTGCGGCAGCGGGCGTCCCTGGGGATCCTGCTCGATGGTCATGCGTCCTGGGAGCCCTTCGAGGACCTGCTGATATTGGAGCTCGACCCCGGCCAGGCCTTTGCCGTCGACATCGACGAAACCGATGACATGCGAGGCGAGCCTTCCTCCCGGATAGAAGCGCTTGGGCTCGGTCTCCGAATAGATGCCGGGGAGATCCAGAGCCTCGACCCGGTCGGCAACCTCGGCGGGTATCTGGCGCGCGAGGTAGACATAGCGCGTCTTCTCGGTGAGCTTGGCCGCAAGCTCACCGGCATCGGCGTGGTCGCCAAGCACCGGCGCGAGCTCGGCCGCGGTCCGGCGCGGGCTCTCGACGAAGTACGGGTCGGCGTAGATCGTCTTCATGTCGACCGACACCGCCAGCGCCTGGCCGTCCCGATCCAGGATCGCGCCGCGCCGCGCCGCAAACTCGATGACCCGTTCTCTTTGATCGGCGGCCAAACGGGCGTAGGCGGGCCCTTCGACGACCTGAAGGACGACCAGACGGCCCGCCATTGCAACGTAGGTCACGGAGAGCAGCAGGAAGAGTGCAATCAGACGGCCCGGAGAGCGAGAGCGTCGCCGCTGGGGCGACACTATGGGCCGGACGAGCTCGCCTGGTGGGTCCCCGCCGCCGCGCCGATCGCCGCTGCGGGAGAGCCGGACAACGAGCTTCTGCGGACCGATTGGGCGAGACCCGGAGATCTCGGCGCCTTCACCTCGGCGATCAGGTACTCGGACACGGGTGGCTCGATCATCCCGAGCTCGTCACGGGCGTAGCGCTCGATGCGCTCGGGGCTCTCGAGCTGGGAGGCCTCGAACATGGCCCGTTCGTGCCGCGCCTGGACCGTCGCGAGATCCGACCGGAGGCGTGACAGCTCGAAGGCCGACTGGGCGAGCACCACCTGCTCGAGCAGGATGGCGAAGATCACGGCCACGACGCCGATGGCGCCGAGTATCGCTGCAGGCGCCAGGCGGCGCGCCGGGCTCCTGCGAATGAGCCCCCTGGAGCGCCGCCGAACGACCTCTAGACCCGGCGCCAGCCGCGGTTTGGCCTGCTCGGTGCGCCGCTCAGCCCGGGCCATGGCTCACCCCCGTGGCGAGACGCTCTGCGGCGCGCAGCTTGGCCGAGGCCGATCGGGGGTTGCTCGCCTGCTCCGCTTCGGGAGGGCGGACCGGGCGCTTGACCAGGATCCTTACCCGGGCCTCGGCTCCACAGGTGCACACCGGAAAGTCCGGAGGGCAGGTGCAGCCCCTGGACTCTTCGACGAAACGTCGCTTGACCAGGCGATCCTCCAGCGAGTGGTACGAGATCGCGACGACGCGGCCACCCGGCTCCAGGGCTTCGATTGCCTGGGGAAGGGCGGCGGCGAGCTCGTCGATCTCGCGATTGACCTCGAGGCGAAGCGCCTGGAAGGTGCGCCGCGCGGGGTGGCCCCCGGTCCTTCTCGTGGCTGCGGGGATGGCGTCTTTGACGAGCTCCGCCAGCGCGGATGTGCCCCCGACCGGGCGCGCCCCGACAATCGCCTTGGCGATCCGGCGCGCGAAGCGCTCTTCGCCGAGGCGGCCGATCACGCGCGCGAGATCACCCTCGGAGTACCGGTTCACGACATCCTCGGCGGACGCGGGCTGGGCGGGATCCATCCGCATGTCCAGGGGCCCGTCGCTTCGGAAGCTGAAACCCCTCCCGGGGTCATCCAGCTGGGGGGAAGAAACACCAAGGTCGAATAGGACTCCGCGAACCGGCGCAGCCCCGAGTCGTTCCAGTAGGGACGCGAGCTCCGCGAACCGCCCGCGGACGAGGGTGACACGGTCACCGAACGGGGCGAGAGCCTGCTCGGATTCCTCCAACGCGTCCGGGTCCCGGTCGATGCCCACGAGCGAGGCCCGGGGGGCGCGGCTGAGGACGGCGACGGCGTGTCCGGCGCGCCCGAGTGTCGCGTCGACGAAAACTCCCCCGTCTTCCAGTGCAGGAGCGAGGAGGTCGACGGTGGCGCCGGCGAGGACGGGTCTGTGTTCCACACTGCCTCCATGGCTAACGCCCCAGTGCGTGGACGGCGACCACGACCATGCTCAGGCCGCCACCGACGGACAACCCGGCGAAGGCCAACAGAGCGATGCTCCGCCCCATCTCGCGAACCAGGGCGCTGCTCCGCATGGGTGCGCCGGTCCCCGCCGCGGCATGGAGGGCTTCGAGGCGCGTGCCGGCCCTCGCCATGGGGTCGCGCTCGGGGCGGCGCGCCCGAAGCCGGAGGTCGCCCATCAGAAGTTGAGCTCCTGAGCCAGCTCGTCGAGCCGGCCCTCTTCGACCTTCTCCTGCTCGGCCTCCCACCCGTCGGGGCTCCACACCTCTCCGTGATCGAGGGCGCCCGTCACGACGACCCCCCGGTCGATCCCCGCATAGGCGCGCAGATTTCCGGGGAGCGTGATGCGTCCCTGGCGATCGACCTCGTCCTGATGCGCGCTCGCCGCTACCAAACGCACCACGGCGCGCGCGTCCTGCTTGCTCCGGCCGAGCAGGAGCAGGCTTCTCTCGAGGTCCTCCCAGCCGCGCCGGGACCACATGGCAATGCAGCCGTTGAAGTATTTCGTCAGGACCACCTGACCCTCCTCTAGCTCGTCCCTTATGCGCGACGGGACGATCAACCGTCCTTTGGTGTCGACGGTGTGACGGAATTCGCCGGTAAATGACAAGGCTCTCCTGCTTCAACGGGGTCAGAGGGAGGCAGCTCCGGGAATGCTGCCGTTTCCTTCCCGATGCCACCACTTCCCTCCATTTCGCACCACTTGGCACCACCGTAGACCCCCTACGATCCACAAGTCAACCTAAGACCCTCTAATTACCAACTTGTTATTCGGATAATTACCACAGTGTGATTTAGCTCGCGCGGTCATCGGGAGGGATGGAAAAGATCATTTCGGCCGACCGCCCTGAGGTCGCGCCGACTCGGCGCGCCGGGCGGGTCTGCCGGCCTGCGCGCTTGGGCCGGCCCCAGGGAGAGTCTGAGTGGGTCAGGCGGGCTGCGGGGCGCGGTCGTGCGGCGCGCCGAGGTATTGCACCCAGCAGGGGTCGACACGATCTACGGCCACGATGATCCACACGCTCTCGTGCGGAGGGCGCGGCGCCCGGCGCAACCGGAGGCCGACGTCTGCCGGGCTGCGGTTCTCCTTCCGCGCATTGCAGGACCTGCAGGCGGCGACCACATTGTCCCAGGACTGCCCCCCGCCCCGGCTCTTGGGGATGACGTGATCGACGTTCTCCGCCTTCCGGCCGCAGTACTGGCAGGTGAACTCATCCCTGACGAACACCGCTCGGCGGGAGAGCGATGAGCGCGCCCGGTAGGGAACCTTCACGAAGTAATTGAGCCGGACCACGCTCGGCGCGGACATCTCGATCGACTCGGAGTGGAACACCTGACCGTTGGAGTGGAGGACCTCGGCCTTGCCCTTGAGGGCAAGCAACAATGCCCGCCGCACCGGAACCACGCACAGCGGCTGGTACGACACGTTGAGCACCAGCGATCTTCCCACGTGGACGAAGTATATAAACGGCCCTGGGACATCCCGGCAATTCCGAGCGGGCCCCCCCGCCCGGCCGTGCGGATCAGAGGTCGGGATCCTCTCCCAGGCTCTGCACATAGCGATGGAACGCGAGGTGATCCGAGCTGCACGAGGTCGACTCCCCGCCCTTGCTCAGGGTGACCTTGTCGGCCGGCCCTCCGGGTGCGTTCACATCCTCGGTGACCTCGACCACTTCCCAGCCGTCGGCGAGAAGGCCTCGCAGGCGCTCGAGCTCCGGGTCGTCGCCCCAACCTGCCACCCGTCCTCCTCGCATAGTCGACGTCGTCTCGCCGTCCGAGCCTACCTCCAGCGAAGAGCGCGGTGCCGGGAGGAGTCCGGTCAAGGGAAAGAGCGGGGCGCTGCTAACCTGATGACACCGATCCACAGGGAGGGACCAGCCTCACATGACAGCCGCGTCAGGGCGCGACATCGACGGGTTTCAGGCTTCATTCGAACGCATTGTCGCCAACGTCGAACGCGCGGTGCAGGGCAAGGGGGAAGCGGTAAGGCTCGCACTGGTGGCGCTCATCGGCGAGGGTCATCTGCTGCTCGAAGACGTTCCGGGCGTCGGAAAGACGATGCTGGCGAAGTCGCTCGCCAAGTCCATCAACTGCACCTGGCGCCGGATCCAGTTCACCCCCGACCTCCTGCCCACCGACATCACCGGAGTCAACATCTGGGACGCGGCCGGGGAAAAGTTCGAGTTCAAACCCGGCGCCGTATTTGCAAACATCTGCCTTGGCGACGAGATCAACCGCGCATCCCCGAAGACCCAATCCGCGCTGCTCGAGTCGATGGAGGAGCGTCAGGTCACAGTCGACACCACCACGTTCAGGTTGCGGGAGCCCTTCATGGTCATCGCGACCCAGAACCCCATAGAGCACGAGGGGACCTACCCGCTCCCAGAATCCCAGCTCGACCGATTCATGATGCGAGTGTCGATGGGATATCCAAGCCGCAGCGCCGAGCTCGAGATGCTCGACAGGCACGGCAGCCATGCGCCGTTGGAAGAGCTCGAGCCCGTCACCGACGCTCAGGAGGTCGTCGGGATGATTGCGATGGCGCGCGAAACGCACGTCGCAGCCACCCTCAAGCGCTACATCGTCGATCTCACCGAGTCCACCCGCGACCACCCCGACGTCTATCTGGGGGCCAGCCCGCGCGCTTCTCTCTACCTGCTAAAAGCCTCCCGTGCCGTCGCGGCCAGCCGGGGCCGCGACTATGTGGCGCCCGACGACATCAAAGACCTCACGATCCCCGTTCTCGCCCACCGCGTGCTGCTGGCACCGGAAGCCCAGATGCGGGGCGGAGGCGCCGAGGACGTGCTCGAGGGCCTGATCGGCAGCGTGCCGATCCCCACGCGCCAGCAGGCCTAGCCCTCAAATCGTGCCCACCACCCGCGGCTGGCTTGTGGCCGCCACCGGCGCCATCCTCGTCGTCGTGGGTCGTCTGTTCGGCGCAACTCCTCTCGAGCAGGTCGGGTTCGGCCTCGTCGTCCTGGTCGCGGTTGCGGTCGGAGTCGTCCGCCTGGGTCGTCATGACATCGGCGTCGAGCGCTCGGTCACGCCCGAACGCGCCCGCCCGGGTCAACCGGTCTCGGTGACGCTGACGCTGGTCAACCGCGGGAGGGGGCCGGCGCCGCTCATGCTGTTCGAAGATCGCTTGCCTTCGGGCCTGGGGGGAGTATCCCGTTTCGCCCTCAAGGGCGTCGAGGCGGGTGGGCACCGGACGACGGCGTACGAGGTGAAGCCGGCGCGCCGGGGCCTCTATGCAGTCGGCCCCCTGCACATGTCGTTCATGGATCCCTTTGGCCTTGCGGGGGTGCGCTCTGAGGCCGCCGGGACCGCGCGCTTCCTGGTGCACCCCGCCATCGAGCGCCTGTCGTTGCCGCGCGACATGGGCGAGCAGCGCAGCCTTGCCTCCTCGGCGCTTCGTCAACCGACCGGCGCCCAGGGTGAGGAGTTCTACACCTTGCGGGAATACGTCGAGGGCGATGACCTTCGCAAGATTCACTGGGCGTCGACGGCCAAACGGCGCAAGTACATGATCCGCCAGGAAGAAACTCCTTGGCACACCCGCGCCACGGTCCTCATAGACGATCGCGCCGGCTCGTTCGAGGGCGCCTACGGCAGCTTCGAGCGCGCCGTAGAGGGCGCCGCCTCCCTCGCCGACCTCTACCACCGCTCGGGCTACAGCCTCAGGCTCGTCGGCGCGCACCACCCGGGACTCCCACCGGGGAGGGGACTCGACAATCTCCACCGCTGCCTCGATCTCCTGGCTACGTTGCAGGCCCGCCCCGATGTCCCCGATCCCCTGCCCGCCAAGCTCGCGTCGCTCGAGTCCGGGGGAAGCCCGGAGGGAACCCTGGTGGTCCTTACCGGGACCCCCTCCGCCTCGCTCGCAGCGGTCTGCACACGGGCCCGCCGTCGGTTCAGGCAGGTCGTGGTGGTGTGCTACCCGGCGCACCGGTACGGAAGCGGCCCGACCAAGGCGCGCTGGGAGGGCGAGAAGACGACGATGGAAGCCGTACGCCTGTTGTCCCGGTCCGGCCTGCGCACGCTTGTCGTCGGCCCCGGTGAGCCGCTGGCGTTTGGCTGGACCTCCGTCTCCTCCGGCAGGCGGCACAGAGGAGGTGAAGCCACGTGGGCGCAGAGACCAGAGCTCGTCTAGGGCTGGCCGGGCTGCTGCTCGCCACCCTTGCCGCCTTCAACCGGGTCTTCGACGGGGGCGACTTCTTCGGCCCGGCGCTGTTGGGGATGGCGTTGGCCTGGGCCATCCTGATCATCGCCAGGACGAAGGGCGTTCGGGCCCCCGTCACCGCGCTGGTCTCGGCCGCCGCCCTGCTCTGGTATCTCACCGTCGTATTCGAGTCCCCCTTCGTGGTGTACGGGCTTCCGACCGGCCGTGCTTTCGGGGGCCTTGCGCTCGCGCTTGGGCGGGTCGCGCAGCAGAGCCAGCTCGACTATGCACCGGTTCCCGTGCGCCCCGGATACATGATCCTGGTCGTCGTGGGTATGTGGGGTGCCGCAACGCTTGCGGAGCTTGCCTCCTTCGTCTGGCGCCGGCCACTGCTGGCCAGCCTCCCCTGCGTGATCCTGTTCGCCGCGGCGCTGATATTCGGCAGCCGAACCGGTGCTTTCTTCTTCGTGGCCCTGTGGCTCGGGGCGCTGCTCACCTACTGGGCGCTCGAGTCCTCCTACCTGCTGCGCTCGTGGGGCGCGTGGGTATCGACCTGGAACGACGGCCGGGAGGAAGGGGCGCCCTCTTCGATCACCGGGGGTATCGCCCGGGGAATGGGGGCGACCTGTGTCGCGGCCGCCCTGATAGCTCCCGTGCTGCTGCCCTCGTTCGGAGGCGGCATGTCGTGGCGCAGCGGGAGCGGAGGCTCCGGGGACGGGGACGGTGGAGTGGCCGCAACGGGCGGCGTCATCGATCACCTCGTGTCGATGAAACCCAAGCTCGTGGCGCGCAACCCGGTCGCGTTGTTCTCGGTGCGCTCCGCCGAGCCGTCCTACTGGCGGCTGATCACACTTGCGAACTTCGACGGTGTCTCCTGGCAGCCGCTTCGGTTCAACGGGACCGACGTCGACAGCGGGGGCTTCTCGGAGGTCGCCGATGTCCCTCCGCAGGGCCGCAGGGTGGCTCAGACCTTCACGATCCAGGCGCTCGGCGGACAGCTCCTTCCCGCCGCCCCACAGCCGGTGGCGATACCGAGCGATGAGGACGTCTACGACGAGACCCGGGTGGACCCCACGAGCGGCTACCTCCAGCTCTACGGCAATCTCGGGCCGGGAACGACCTACTCGGTCGTCTCGTCCGTCCCCGACGTCGGCTACAACCAGCTTCGGCGGGAGCGCTTCTTCGCTCATCCGCTCGAGGACTACTCGGAGCTTCCGCCGGATCTCGATGTGGAGCGCATCCGCCGTATCGCGGCCAACTGGACCGAGGGCGCGGACACACCGCTGGATCAGCTGCTCGCTCTCCAGGACAGACTCAGGGGATTCAGGTACAACCTCTACGTCGAGGACAAGGCTTCGTCCGACTACCTCACCCGCTTCCTTACCCGCACCCGCGAGGGCTACTGCCAGCAGTTCGCGACCGCATTCGCCGTGCTCGCCCGCACGCTTGGCTTCTCGACCAGGGTTTCGGTCGGCTTCCTGCCCGGGTCGCCGTCTCCCAGCGACCCCACCCAGTTCACCGTCCTCGGCACCGATGCGCACGCCTGGCCGGAGGTCTACTTCCGCGACTCGGGCTGGATCGCGTTCGAGCCGACCCCTCGCGATGACGGCGAAGCGCTGCCCCCCGCCTACACCGAACCCCCGATCCCCACCGACGGCATCGCAGGCCTGACGGGTGGGCCTGGGGGGACACCGCGTGACCCGCTCGCCAGGGGTGTCGCACGCGGTCGTAGCGCCCAGGCGGGACTCTCGATCCCGGATCAAACTGCCGTCGACGGCGCGCCGGGGCAGTTCCGCTGGGAGCAAACCTTCACCCGCATCGCCCTCGCCGTCCTGGCCGCCGTGGCACTGTTCCTGGTGGCGGTGCCGATGCTCAAGCAGGCGAGGGTCAGGCGGAGGTACCGCAGCGCCTCGGGACCGGTCGAGCTCGCTGCAGCCGCCTTCGCGGAGTTCGAGGGGGAGGCAGCCGAGCTGGCGAGCCCCCGCCTTCGTGCGGAGTCGGCGCCCGCCTATGCCCGCCGGGTCGCAGCCCACCGGGGGGTGTCGGAGCCCGACGCGGTGAAGCTCGCCCGCATCTACGAGGACGCGGAGTACGCCCCTGCGGGCGTGGGCCCCGACGAGGCCGACGAGGCGAAGACCCTGGCACGCCGGCTACGGGGTCGCCTGTGGGACAACTCGTCATGGTGGGACCGGGCACTGAGGCTGTTCTCGGTGCGGAGGCTGCACCGGGCGGTCTGACCGGCCGGGGCGCTCACAGCTTAGGAAACGGCGCCCGACACGCTCCTTGTATCTTCGGCCCGGAGCACGGCCGGTCCCTCCGACACGCCGGTCCAGCGCAGATCCACCGGCTCCCGTGGGGCGCCCTCTTCCTGCTGCAGGTTCGCCTCGACTTCGTTGAGAGCGGCAATGAACCGTTCCCGGTCGTACAGGTATCCAGGGATGCGCCCGTCGGCGTTCTTTACAAGATCATCGATGGTCGTGAAGAAAGCCATCTGTCCCTCCCTGAGGGCATCGTATATGAGCCCTTCGGAATTGCCCACTGCGTAGATGCTGGCTCCGTCCGACATGAGCTTGACGGCGGAGAGGTGTTCCTCGAGCCGCTCCTTCTTGCGCAGATAGGTAAAGGCGCGGCGCACCTGCTGCAAGCTCATTCCGGCGTTCAGCAGCGAACGAACCATCTTCAGCGCCACGAGATCCCGGAACGAATACACGCGCCTGACCCCCGGCCGTCCACCCGTTCTCTGAACGCTCGGCCGAACCAGATCGATCCTGTCCCAGTAGCGAAGTTGGTGAGCCGTGCTGCCGGTGAACCGGGATGCCTGCTCTGCGGTAAACCCCTCCATCAGAACGCGCACCTCCCACTCAAGAAACGTTGTGTCATTTCGGTTCGCAGGACCAACGATCCCATCCCCAATGGGAGCCCTGCGAGTCTCTCATCCAATGTAGCGTGCGGCGTCGCGACGCCACAAGGTCGATGAACCCCAGATGTCGAGAGCGCGAACTTTTCTTGCCCGGCGGAGGGATGGCTGAGGGCTACTTGCCTTTGTAACGTTGGCGAAAGCGCTTCTCCCATTCGGCCAACCACTGGGCGACCTGCTCGCGCCGGCCCGGATCGGTAGACCGCTGGCCCGCTGCAATCTCGCGCAGCGCGCCGGTCACGAGCACGATGCCGGCAACCATCGAGGCGAACGCCGCAACGCCGGCGATGACCCAACCCGAAACAAAGAAAAGAATCAAACAGGCGAACCCCACCAGAAACGTGGCGATCCCCCACTTGGTGCGCCTGATCTCGTCCATGCGCGGGGCGCTTCGCCTGACTCCACGAGCGAACGCCGGGTCTTCTTGATACAGCTGTTTCTCGATGTCATCGAGAATCCGCTTTTCACGCTCAGACAAAGGCACTATGTGCAGATTATAGAGATGCTCAAGCGCGTACTCGCCTCTGTCGTCGCGGTTTCAGGGGGGGTCGAGGAGCGAAGCAAGGTCGAGGGCACGTTCACCGAAGCGGCTTCGGATTGAATCGATCGCCTCCGACGCCTCTCGGCGCCCCCGGCCGGTTGGTTGCGACAGCAGATCGAGCTGGCGCGCCGGCGGGCCGGGGGCCAGTCCCGAGACACTCACTCCGAGCAGCCGAATCCTGGGTCTGGCCGGGTCGAGCTTCAGATAAGCCGCCTTGCCGACACCGTAGAGGTCGGCCGTGGCATCGACCTCCTCCGGCAGCGTCCGGGAGCGGGTGATGGTCACGAAGTTCGAGAAGCGAACCTTCAGCGTCACCGTTCGTCCACACAGCCCCTTCGCCCGCAGCCTGCCCGCAGTGCGATCCGAGAGGCGCAGGATCTCGCGC
>JACDDL010000304.1 GCA_013817045.1 Actinomycetota bacterium
GCATCCTAAATCGCCCGTCCGGTCCCACGAGTGTGGCTACAGGCACGAGAAAGGCCTCCCGGTTCCCGAACCACACCCCCGTGTGGTCGAAGGCCCGAGTTCCCTTTCTGATGGTCACCCTTGCCTCATACCTTCGGAAGGGCGCCGTGAACAGGGAAGCCCGTCGCTTGCGCTGCGGTTCCTAGCTCATCGTCATGGGTTGCAAACTGAAGACCCTCGAGCTCTTCCCTGGATCAGGAGCGCACTGGCCAGGTGAATCGCGTCCAGTGATCCCACCATGGTCGGAAAGGCGCCGAGGCTCGCTCGAGCACGATGGAATCGAGTGCGACCAGACTGAAAGCATCAACGGCTTTCAGGACGTCTGCTCGGTGCTTAGCGACGAGCAGGTCCTCCAGACCGAGGCGGAGCCGGGCGCGATCGATCGTGCCCAGGCACTCCAGTCGTATCAGTTCGCTTGACACGGCGTTGCTGATCTTGGGCCAGATCCGAAGTCTATGGGATTCACCGAGGACGACACGAAGCAAGACCGAGGGAATCGACGTAGACGTTCAACGATCCCCTCGCTCCTCCAAGAGGAGGTCGGTCGAATTGATCTTCCAGCCAGCGCGCTTGCGACGCCGATCGCGGATATCGGAAAAGGTGCGTCTCGGTGGGAGAAGGCAGACTCGCCTCCCGGGTTGGAGGGGCACGATTCGGGCTATGGGCCGATCGCGATCCGTGACGACTACCTCGGCGCCCTTCTCGACCGCCCGCAGATGCTCCGACAACCGATCCTTCAGTTCGGCAATCTTCACTCTTCTCATGGCCATATTTAGCCATAAGCCCAGAGGGATCAAGGCCTGGAGAGGTGTGCCGTGCCGTTCCGGGCGGAAGCCGCATCCCCGCCGGCAGGCGCATGCCCTTCTAGTCTCTAGTTCCGGGGGGCGCGGGAAGACCCCCGCTGAGCGCAAAATCCAAGTCCTGCGATTTCCCAAATGGTTAAACTTATGTCGTCCCCCTTACCTAGAGTCGAGCGAACTCGCAAGGGGTCCGTTTGTTGGATCTATACGAGTCTCGGTCTCCCCGATCACCGCTCGGTCTCTCAGGCGAGGAGGTCCCGCCGCGGCGCACTGGGTCTGGCCCTGATCCCCTCGAAGGCCGTCGCCTTGCCAGCGTTGGGCGCCGTCAGCCACGCGCTAGTGATCTCCTTCTGGGTCTTAGTCCATCCTGGCGCGCCGGGCTTCAGATCCCCCGCCAGGATCCCCATTTCGAGCGCGCTGCAGCCCCGTAGAGCGCTGCGTTCTCCTCCCAGCCGAAGTACGTGCCCCACGTGAGCTCCCCGACATCCGGAGGTTCGACCCCGGAGGCCTTCTGCGCCGCCCGGTAGGCGACGAAGCCTCGGCGCTCTTCCCACGCCTTGATGCACTGTCGCGTTGTCTCGGATCGGCAGATGGCCGCGTACCGAGCCAAACCGACCATCTCGAGCAGCCGGCCGAGAGCATCGGCCACCTCGAGTTGGGCAACAACACTGGTCGCGAATTTCTTAGGCAGCGTCTACCAGAGGAAGTACTGGAGGCTGTGCTGGGTAACGCCGTCGAAACCCTCGCCGCCGGTGAGCGCCTGCAGCCCGGCATCGGCGTTCTGCGCCGCTTTGGGGTCTTCCGACCGCAGGGCCTCGAGAGCTGCATCGACATCTCGCACGGTGGGCTGCATCGACATCACTAATACCAGCCCCGAACGCCTTCTCGGGGTCTTCGCGATCTTTGTCGTGACAGCAGCACGGTCGGACTCGAGATCGAACCGGAGTGGGCGGCGCTCCACCCTGATACCCAAGTGGGCAACGCCCTATCGCTCCCGTTTGAGGACGACAGCTTTGATGCGGTATGTACGTCACCAACCTACGGCAACAGGCTGGCCGAGAATCATGACGCCTATGACCCACAGGCGCGCCGTAGTTACAAGCACGACCAACGAGATCCTGACTGGGAGGTGCTGAGCGTGAGATTCCTGCGCTCATTGTGCCTAAAGGGCGCCCGGGGAAACTTACACTTTTGTAGTTCCAGAAAGACGCTAGGCTGATGAGGGCGAGGATGTGAGAATAGATGGTCCATGGCAGACGAGACCCCGGTTTACGCCAACGTTTTTGAGGCGACGATTGGGCCTTATGACGTGGTTTTCGACTTCGGTTTTCGAACACCCGAGCAAGGCAGGCGACAGTCGCCTGACTATGAGCGGGTCGCCCGAATTGCCATGAGCCTTGCGCACGTTAAGACGATGATTCCCATCATGGCGAAGCTGGTGGCGCAGTACGAAGAGCAGTGGGGCGAAGTTCCTTCTCCGGGCTTTGAGGGATTTGCGAAGGAGTGATGCGGGGTGGCGACGACTACCTATAAAGGTGGAACCGTAGAGCAGTCGGCGCAACGGCAATCGGTTGAGGAAACCACGAGAGGCTTCCGCGAGGTGATGACGGACTACCTGGGATTTGACCCCTTAGAGGACCACCTCCTTGGGGAGGGTGCAGAAGAGATGGGAGCGGAATCTTCCTATCTTGCGGAGAGTAACCTCGCTGCCGCCGCTGAAGCCCTGCCCCCTGACTAAGTGTGCCGACCAAGTTCCCACAAGGGTTCCCCCAACGAGGTGAGATCTACTTAGTCGACTTTGATCCGAGCAGAGGCTCGGAGCAGGCGGGAATGCGCCCCGCGGTTGTTGTCTCGCATGACGCTATCAACAGATCAAGTCCGACGGTGGTCGTTGCCGCAATGACCCGAACCATTCCCACCAAGGACTACCCGCAGAATGTCCATCTGGAAGCGGGGAGCCCACTGAAAGATGCTGGAACGATTCTCGGGGCGCAACTCATCACCGTAGATAAGAGCCGACTCGTGCGTCGTCGTGGTGAGCTTCCCCCGTCGAAAGTTCGGGAGTTGGGTGAAGCCTTACGAGCCGCACTAGATATTCGGGGGATTCGCCAGTGAAACAAAGAGGCGGCAGGCCGACCCCGTCTAGGT
>JACDDL010000097.1 GCA_013817045.1 Actinomycetota bacterium
TCGGTCCCGAGATTGGCCAAGCTGCGCTCGGTGTATTCGCGTATGTACTCGGGCGGGAAAGCCTCGTCGATCCCCTCTCCGCGCGTGGATGGCCATTGCCGGTTCTTCGGAGGGATCTTGGTGGCGAGGTACAGCCGCTGGTCCGGATGTCGCCGCAGAAGGGCTCCCAACAACGACTCCGAATGGCCGTCACCGTAAGCGAAGGCGGTGTCGAAGAAGTTGACGCCGAGCTCGACGGCCCGGTCGAGGGATCGCTCGGCTTCTCTGTCGTCCGACCCTTTCCAGTCGCCGCCCATGCCCCACATGCCGTAGCCGATCTCTCCGACCTGCCAGCCGGTGCGTCCGAACCGCCGAGACCGCATACGTTCTCCTTTTGGGTGTTTTCCGAGACGCCCGCCAGGCTACCTGAAGGCCGCTTGCCCCCGAATGGACTCTCGCTTGCGGCACCTGGTCGTCCGACATACTCTTCGGAGCAACTTGGGGATCTCTTGGAGGAGGGTGGTTCGTGTGGCAACTCAGCTCGAAACCTCGTATGACCTCACCGGCGACCTGGTCGAGGCGTGTTCTTGTGGGGGGCCATGCCCTTGCTGGGTCGGCGACGATCCAGACGGCGGCGAGTGCTGGAGCTTTACCGGCTATCACATTCGATCTGGGAAGGTCAAGGGCGTCGACGTCTCCAACCTCTCGCTCGTCAGCCTGGTGCAGATCCCCGGCAACGTTGCAGACGGCAACTGGCGCGAAGTCATGTTCGTCGATGCGAACGCGTCGGATGAGCAGGTGGAGCTTCTGATGGATGCGTTTCAGGGGCGCCTTGGTGGCGCTCTTGCCGACCTGGCATCGTTGATCGGAGACCGCGTTGCCCTCCACAAGGTTCCGATTGAATACACCATTCAGGACGGTCACGGCGTGGTGCGCGTGTCGCACCCGAGCGGCACGGGCTTCGCCATCGACGCAGAGATGGATCCTTATCGCGGCCCGGACGGGGAGCCGACGCAGCTCATAAACAGCTCGTGGAGCACCATCCCCGGGAACGCGGCGCTGCTGGGCAAGGCCAGTCACAATCATGTCGCGATGCCCGAACACGACATGGTGTGGTCGTACGAGGGGCGCAACTCGATCCAAGGACTCGGCTTTGTCATGAAAGGCTGACGGGCCCATGGACGCACTGGCGGATCGGCGCGTCGGACTTGGCGCGGCAGGTGCGCTTGCCGCGGCGTTCGTAACCGGCGGAGTCGCGCTCGCCACCGGATCTTCGCAGTGGACGATGGTCCTCGCAGGCGCTCTTTTGCTGGGGTCCGGTTTTGCGGTGATGGCGCCCTGTCAGTTGCAGATGTCGGCGATGCTCACTCATGTGGTGCGAAACATGGCGGCGCGCAATGTGAGCGCATCGGGCGCGCCCTCCGTAGCCAGGGCGGCCGGGCTTTTCTCGCTGGGCTACCTCGTCTTCTACGCTCCGGTCGCAATTCTCCTGGGAGGACTTGCGCTCCTGCTCGGACCATACGCCTGGATGCTCTGTCTGATCGGAGGCGTCATGGCCATGGTTCTGGGGCTTGCGGCGCTGGGAGCCCTGCCGCGGTCGTGGTTGTCGCGCTGCCGGGGCCCGCTTTACCTGCTCCGGTCGGGCCGGGCTTCGTGCCGGCGCCCGTTCGCCGCCGGCATAGCGTTCGGCCAATACTGCGCCACCTGCTGCGGGCCCTATCTCTACGCTCTATTGGTGGTGGCCGGCGCCACCGGTGCCTTCTGGTTGGGCGCCGGCCTCGTGGCCCTCTATTCGTTGACCATGGTGGTTCCGTTTCTGCTGCCCGCGCTGCTGGCGCCGGGGCGCTACGCCGTATTGGGTGAACGGGTGCAGACGCTCGCGCCACAAGTCAACCGGGCCACCGGAGCGGCGCTGATTGCAATGGGCGCGGTCCTGTTCCCGGTGACGGCCCTAATCGCGTAATGGACCTGCTGCTGGCTCACGGCGCGATGCCGCCGGGAGCGGCGTGGCACCTCGAAGCCCCTGTTCAAATGGGACTCGCCTGTGCGGCGGCGGGATACTTGTTCTTGGTGTTGAGATTGCGGTCGCGCGGTGGTGCTGTGAAGAGGGGCCGCGCGTGGGCATGGGGTCTGGGGCTTGCGAGCGTGCTCGTTGCACTGCAAACGCCATTGAGCGCCGTAGCCGAGGGACGTTCGCTGGCTGCCCACATGCTCCAGCATGTCCTGCTGATGAGCGTCGCAGCTCCTTTGCTGCTCGTGGGGCTGTATCCGCGCCTTCTGGTGCCGGTTACCCGTCCACTGCTTCCGGCGATGTTGAACCGGCGCTTCCCCAGCGCGTTGCTGCGGATGCTGTCCGAGCCTGCGTTCACGTTCGGAGTTTGGCTCCTCGTCCTCTATCTCTGGCACGTTCCTGCGGTCTACGGGCTGGCCCTGCATTCCGAGCCCTGGCACATCGCGGAGCACCTCAGCTTGATGATTGCGGGCACTCTGTTCTGGCTGCCGGTAATCGATCCCTTGGTGAGTTTGAAGCGGATGCCGCCGGTGCGTCGCATCCTCTACCTCGGGGGAGGACAGGTTGCGACGGCGGTTCTCGCCGCAGTTCTGGTGTGGTGGCCCGACGTCCTCTACATCCACTACGAGCGGGCGAACGAAATGTGGGGCATCTCGCCACAGGCCGACCAGCAGGTTGCCGGCGCTCTGATGATGGTGATCGACATGATCGCCGCTCTGTGGGCCACGACATGGATAGCTCTGGGCAGCCTCGGGCGAGCCCCCTCGGCGCAGCCCCAAGCTGCTTTGTGAGGCGTTAGATGCCGGTCTATCTGAAGGAAGCGCCGGCGCGCCCCCTGGGACCGTCCGCCGAGGTCATCGAGCGCGTCGGGTCGATCCTTCGTGACATCGAAGCGTCCGGGCCCGCCGCGGTTCGCCGCTACTCCAAGGAGTTGGATGGCTGGGATCCCCCCAGCTTCAGGCTGTCCGCTTGGGCGGTTGACCAGGCCTGCAGTCATGTGCCGGACGATCTGCGCGCACACATCGACTGGGCCGCGGACCGGGTCCGGCGTTTCGCCGAGGCGCAACGCGCGTGCCTGGCGCCGCTCGAGGTCGAAGTAGGGCCCGGGGCCACCCTGGGTCATCGCCACATTCCGGTGGCGTCGGTGGGCGCCTACATACCGGGTGGGCGCTATCGGCTTGTCTCCTCGGCGCTGATGAGTGTCTTGACCGCCAAGGTGGCGGGCGTGCATCGCGTGGTGGCGATGAGCCCTCCGCGAGAAGACGGTGTCTACGCACCAACCGTCTACGCGATGCAGATTGCAGGGGCCGACGAGATCTACGCCCTGGGGGGTGTGCAGGCGCTGGGGGCAATGGCGTACGGCGCGCTCGAAGAGCTCGAACCCGTGGACATGGTCGTCGGCGCCGGTAACGACTACGTGGCCGAGGCCAAACGCCAGTTGTTTGGGCGCGTGGGTATCGACCTGCTTGCCGGCCCAACTGAGATTCTCGTGATAGCCGACGACTCGGCGGATCCACACGTCGTCGCAGTCGACCTTCTCAGTCAGGCCGAGCACGGGCCGACTTCACCTGCGGTGCTGGTCACGATTTCTCACAGGCTGGGCGCCGAGGTGCTGGATGAGATCGACTCCCTGTTGAGGACGTGGCCGACGGCCGAGGTCACCCGTTCTGCATGGGAGGCGCACGGCACTGTGGTCGTTGCCGGCGACGTCCAGGAGGCCGTAGCCCTGTCCGATGCGTTCGCCCCGGAGCATCTCGAGCTGCAGGTAACCGACCCTGGTCTGTACGAGGCGCGGCTCGAGAACTACGGATCGTTGTTCATCGGGGAGGCGACGACCGTGACCTTTGGTGACAAAGGCATCGGGACCAACCACACTCTGCCCACCGGCGGCGCCGCACGCTACACCGGGGGCCTATGGGTGGGAAAGTTCCTCAAGACGGTGACCTATCAGAGCCTCACGCCGGAGGCGTCGCGGTCGGTCGCTCCACACGCCGCTGCGATCTCGACTGCCGAAGGTATGCACGGCCACGCCCTCTCTGCCGACCTCCGCCACACCGCCGATTGATTCGAGGAGAGCGGCCGGCGCTTTGAAGCGCGCGTTTTACCCCGTCCGGAACAGGCGCGCTGCACCGATGCGGGAGTCCGCCATTCCGTAGAAGATGTCGGCCGATCCATCTCCATGAGGATCGATCGCCGTCGGAAAGACGACGTTTGGGACGATGCCGTTTCTTTCGCCCTCGGTCGAAGGCTCGAGCAAGGGAGTAGTCGAACGTGCAACGACCCGCGTGACGTCGTCGATGTCCAGAAGCATGAGACCTGCCGAGTACACAACCTCCGGCTGGTGGTCCCGTCCGGGCACCAGCTTTCCGGCCACTCCGTGATAGACGAGCAGCCAGCCGTCCTTGGTACGGACCGGCGGCGTGCCTCCGCCTATCTTCAGCTCTTCCCATGGTTGCTCGGGCATCGCTACGACCCGATGTTGGCCGTAGCGAGTCAGCCGGTTCAGGTTCGCCTCGACTTCTTCGGCCGGAGCGAACGAGACCCAGATCGCCCCCCTCGGATCGCCTACGCCTGCCGGCGGCAGCTCGCCCTCCCCGGGGGCGATCCAGGACAGATCCCAGGTTGGCCGGTGCAACATTGCATACGACGGCGTCCCGTCCGGAGCCGCGACGGTCTCTGGGAAGAGAAGGGCGTCCTTGTTCGAGTAGAGATTGAGATCGGTTTTCAGTGCGGGGTCGTAATCGAAGCTTGCCGGCCCCAGACGTCGCCACGACAAGAGATCGTTCGAGGCCGCAAGGCCGATGCGCGGGCCCAGAGGCCCGTAGGCCGCATAGGTCATGAGGTACGCCTCCAGTCCCCTGATCCAGGTGATTCTCGGATCTTCGACTCCACCGGTGCGGGCATTGTGTTCCCATACCTCGTCCGGCTCCAGGGCGATCCCGAGTCGCTCGACCCCCACAGGGGAGCCGTGGTCGAAGATCACGCGCCCGCGACCCACACGCGAGAGATTCTCCTTGGCCACGAGCCGCGGGAAGAGATAGAGCTCTCCGTCGCGCGAACGTGCGCAAGCAGGGTTGAGCACTCCCCACTCCTCGGATGGATCATTACGGTCCGGCGTCATGATGACGGCGAGTCGCTCTATCCGGTATGGAGGGTTCGCCAAGCTATCCCTTCACTCCGGATCCAAGATTGGACTGTACGAAATGGCGTTGGAGAGCCAGGAACGCCAGCACAGCGGGAACCGCCAGGACCGTGGCTCCCGCGAGGATTGCGCCGAACGGGTTAGCCACGCTGCCGGCGACATTGGAGATAAAGCTCCCGAGCGCCACCGCGAGCGGTTGCATGTCGGCCTGTTTGGTTATGAGGAACGGCCACAAGAACTCGTTCCATGGGCCTATGAAGGTCACGATCATTGCTGTGAGAATCGCGGGCTTGGCGAGCGGAACGGCAATCTTGGTCAGGATCTGGAGCTCGGAGGCGCCGTCGATCCGCGCCGAGTCGAACAGATCCTGAGGAACCTGCATGAAGAACTGCCGAAATATGAACACCGCGGTCGGGTTCACTGCAAAGGGCAGGATCATCCCGAGGTAGTTGTCCTCGAGCCCGTAAGAGCGGACGATCATCACATATAGCGGGATCATCAAGAGCATGAATGGAATTATCAACAGCAGAAGCATTGCGTTGAAGACGAGTTGCTTGCCCCTGAACTCGAGCTGTGCCAGGGCGTAACCGGCTAGCAGCCCCAGCACGAGGGTCGCCAATATCACCCCACCGGTGAATATGACGGAGCTCAGCAGCGTCCCGGCGAGGTTGATGGCTCGGTTGATGTCCACGAAGTTGTCGAACGTCAGGTTGCCCGGCTGTGGGAAGGCGCCGGAGATGTCGGTGTTGGGGCTTTTTTGCAATGCGCCGATGATCATGTAATAGAACGGGAACAGAAAAAGGACCGCACCCGCTGTCAGCCCCGCGAGGGCGGCGTAGCGGCCCCAACCCGTCTGCGCTCGAGGCGGCGGCCGATCTTCGGCCCGGCGATCCTCGGCTGCTGAACGATCCTCTGCGGCGACAGAGGCAGACATAGTCAGTCCCTTTCCAGCACGTAGCGGTTGAGCAACGAAATCGTCATCACGCCGATCGCAAGGATCACTCCGATTGCCGCCGCATAGCCCGCATTGCCTTGCTCGATTCCCTCTCGATACATCATCAGCACCGGCGAAATGGAAGCGTTGTTCGGGCCGCCCCCGCCGGTCAGCAGATAGGGTTCGGTGAAGAAGTTGGCTCCGACGATCGTTGCAAGGATGACCACCAGAGTGGTTGCAGACCTTACGCCGGGCACAGTGACGGCGAAGAATGATCGCACGGCCCCCGCCCCGTCCACCTTGGCCGCCTCGTACAGCTCGTTGGGCACGTTCTGCAACGCGGCTAGATACAAAAGAACATAGAAGCCGAGCTGCTTCCACGTCACCAGAAGCGCAATGATCGGCAAGGCCCAGGCTTCATTCACGAGCCACGGCGGGTCCGGCGCCAGTGGGCCGAGGATGGTGTTCACAAGGCCGTCGCCGGCGAACAGCCACAGCCAGATTCCCACCACTGCGACAGATGCGGTGACGTAAGGGACGTAATAGGAGGCCCGAAAGAAAGTGCGGAAAGGAATGGCTCGGTTGAGAGCCGTCGCAAGCACGAGGGCCAATGCCACTGTAAGGGGGACATTGATGATCACGAACTTGACGACGTTGAACAACGCAGTCCGAAAGACCGGATCTCCCAGAACCTGTGTGTAGTTGTCGACGCCTATGAAGGGGCGTTCGACGATTGCGCCGGGCGCAGCGAAGAAGTAATCGTGAAACGACATGTACAGCGCGAGTCCGAGCGGGTACGCGAAGACCACGATGAGGAAGGCCACGTAGGGTGCGACGAATGGTATCCCGATCGGGTGCTTGCCGAGGAGTTTGATGCGCCGGCTGGTCGTTGGCGCCGTTGCTGCCTTTGCCACCGCCCTATTCCTCGCTGATTAACGACTCGATAGTCTTCCCTGCGGTCGTCAGAGCTTCGTCCGGGCTTTCTTTTCCGAAGATCACCGAGCTCGAATAAGCGTCGCGGAACTCCTGCCACATTTCGATGGAGTTCGGTACGACGGGGACTTCGACTGTTCGCTCGGCTTGGTCGGCGAACACCTCGTACTCGGGATTCTTCTTGAAATAGTCGGCGTAGGTGCTCGTCAAATCGGGCCGCAACGGCATTTGTCCGGTCAGCTCGAGCAGCTTCCCATCGTTGGCTTTGCTGGTGGCGAACTTCAGAAACCCCCACGCGGTTCCCCGGTTCTCGCACGCCGAGTACATCCCGATCGATTTCTCGTCGGAGAAGGTATAGGTCTGCTCTGGGCTGATTCCGTCCGCGGTCGGGACGGGAGCGACTCCCCACTCGATTGCCTCTCCGTAGACGGCGATCGCCCAGGGCCCAACGATCGCCATAGCCGACTTTTCATCTGCGAATGCATCCCCGTTGTAGGTTTCTCTTTTTGCGAGACCCTGCTCGTACATCGGCGCCCAGAAGTCTTCCGCTACCGCAATTCCCTCGGCACTGGTGAACTGGGCTTGGCCGTCTTCGACGAGCGCTGTCTGCCCATCGGTCGCTGCGATGAAAAGAGGGTAGTAGTCGAACCACGATTGAAAGAACTCCGAGCTCGGCGCCGGCCAGATAGCAGCTTCGACGCCACCCTTGTCGATCACCGTCTGCGCAGTCTGGAGGAACTCGTCGTAGGTCGCCAGCGGGGGGTTCTCGGAGTCCAGACCGGCCTTCTCGAAGACCTTCTTGTTGTAGAAGATCATCACCGGGTTGGCTTTCCACGGCATCTGGTAGTAGTTCCCGTCGGGGGATTTGTATTGTTCGGCGACGTCGCCGCTGCGGCCTTCTATGTATTCCGCAGCCCCGGGGAAGTCATCGAGGGCGACTAGGCCTCCCTGCTTCTCGAACTGAGGGACCGCGGCAGGGGCTGTGTTGAAGACAAGACACGGTGTGTTTCCCGCCGCAATTGCCGCGCCGATGACTTCTTCGGAGGTCTCACCGGCGGGAATCTTCTCCCCGGTGACCTCTTCATCGGGATGGTCTGCATTCCATGCCTCGACCGCCTGCTTGCCCCACGTGATCTCCTCGGGGTTGTCCGAGTACCAGATGTCAATCGGTCCGGTGGCCTGTGCCGCCTCCTCTGTGTCCACTGCTTCGTCGCCGCCACATGCGGCGGCCAGCGCAAGCAAGGCAGTGCCGAGAGCTACAAGCCGAAGCCGTGCTTTCATTCTGTTTTCCCCTTTTTGATGAGCCCCGAGATCGATGCTGTCAGCCTGACACAGGTGCTTGACTTCTTTACGGAGAGCCCCCGAGATCGGAGGGTGATCTGACGTCTACATGGTTTAATGGCACAAAGGAGCGGCATCAAAAGCGATCACCCGGCCCGGATATTGTGCAGGGGGGACAAAAGATAGGAGCTCGGTCGTGAACACCCGTCCGTCGACCCGCACGAATGTCGCCAATGTGCTGATCATAGGCGCCGGCGCCGCCGGTCTGCGCGCCGCGATCGCCGCTCATACGGCCGGGGCCGAGGTCGTCGTCCTCGGCAAACGGGCCCGCAAGGACGCTCACACGGTGTTGGCCGCGGGCGGGATCAACGCCGCCCTGGGAACGCGTGACCCGGCCGACTCCTATGGGCAGCACTTTGCCGACACCCTCAAAGAGGGCTACTTCTTGTCTGATCCGCGTGTCGTGGAGATCGTCGTCCGGGAAGCCCCTGCGGCGGTGGAGGAGTTGGCCGAATGGGGCTGCGCCTTCGCCCGGACGCCCGACGGCCGCCTGGACCAGCGCTATTTCGGCGCGCACAGGTATCGCCGGACCTGCTATGCGGGTGACTACACAGGCAGGGCGATGATCAACACCCTGGACGGCAAGATCGCCGGTCTCGGGATCCCGGTGCTCGAGGACCAGTACGTGTCGCGCCTTCTGACCAGCGACGGGCAATGTTTCGGAGCGCTTGCCTTCGACCTCATGACGGGAGATCGCACCGTCTTCCTCGCCGACGCGATCGTACTGGCGGCGGGGGGCCACACACGCATGTGGCGCAAAAGCTCGTCCCGGCGCGACGAGAACAACGGGGACGGCATGTACCTGGCGCTCGAGGCCGGCTGCCGTCTGGCGGACATGGAGCTCGTGCAGTTTCACCCCACCGGGATGGTCGCCCCGGAGGAGATGGCGGGCACGCTCGTCACCGAGGCGGTTCGGGGCGAGGGCGGCCACCTGCTCAACGCCGACGGCGAACGCTTCATGACCCGCTACGACCCCGAACGCATGGAGCTTTCCACCCGGGATCGCGTGGCGTTCGCCAACTACACGGAGATCCAGGAGGGCCGCGCCGGCCCGAACGGGGGCGTGTTCCTGGACATCTCGCACAGAGGCAAGGACTACATCCTCGAAAAGCTTCCCCGTATGTACCGGCAGTTTCTCGAATATCAGATGCTCGACATCTCGGCGAATCCGATGGAGGTTGCGCCCACTGCCCACTATTCGATGGGTGGTGTGGTGGTCGACCCCGAGACTCATTCGACCGGTGTGGCCGGGCTTTACGCCGCGGGTGAGGTCACTGCGGGCCTTCACGGCGCCAACCGCTTGGGGGGCAACTCGCTCACGGAGACGATCGTCTACGGCCGGCGCGCCGGAGAGGCGGCCGCGGCGTACTCTTCCAGTCAGGACGCACAACTCCGCTCGCGCTCCACGATTGGTGATGCGCAGGACGAGTTGTCCATTTTCGTTCACAACGGCTCGGAGTTTGCGCGACCGCTGCAACGGGCGCTACGCGACGTCATGTGGGAGTGCTGTGGAGTTGTTCGCTCGGAAGCACGGATCAATCACGGCCTCCAGCGCGTGGACGAGCTGCGAGGGCTGCTCGGAGAGGTCGATGTGCGCCCATCGTCGGAGGGTTACGGCGACCTTGCGCACGCACTCGACCTGCGGGCGTCCCTTGTAGGAGCGGAGGCCAGCCTGCTCGGCGCCCTCGCCAGGCGCGAGACGCGCGGCGCGCACATTCGTCTGGACCACCCCGACCTCGACCCCGCTCTGCAGTTGAATTTCCACACGATCCGCGGCGACGGCGGAAGGCTCGAGGTACGCTCCGAGCCCATCGCTCCGGTGCCCGATCACATGCAGGGCTGGGCGAAGGACGACGAAGCCATCGAGACCACCGGTCGCCTCCTCGAGTAGAGGGGGGTTCGGGGGGGTAGCTGGGCTTGGCCAGCGTCCCCCCGAGAGAGAAGGGGGGTTCGGGGGGTAG
>JACDDL010000305.1 GCA_013817045.1 Actinomycetota bacterium
TGGATACGGCTACATCGAGGAATTCCCGGTGTGCCGGCACTTTCGCGACTCGAAGATCCTTGAGATTGGCGAAGGAACGTCCGAGATAATGCGCATGTTGATCGCACGTGAACTGGGACTGCCGTCATCTTGAATCGGGCGGTGACAACGAAGGTCGTGTCCGTGACCGATCAGGGCCACCTCGGAGAAGTACTGGAACGGTGTAGCGACGCCGGTTGGGTCGGTCTCGACACGGAGTTCTGGCGCGAGCGCACCTACCGGTCCCGCCTCTGCCTTGCCCAACTGGCGGTTGAGGACACCATCTTCCTCGTGGACCCCATGGCGGACCTGGACATGGCGGGGGTGGCGGCACTGATCGCGGACGCGCACGTCGAGATCATCCTCCACTCGGGAGGACAGGATCTCGAGTTGTTCCACGAGCATTGGGGTGTCGTCCCAGAGAGGATCTTCGACGTTCAGCGAGCCGCCGGCTTCGCGGGTTATGGCGCTTCGCTGGCCTACGGCAATCTCGTGAATGTGGTTCTCGGCGTATCGCTCACGAAGGGCGAATCCTATACCGACTGGTGCCGGCGCCCTCTGACCGAAGAGCAGTTGACCTACGCAGCCGACGACGTCCGCTACCTGGCGGCAATTGCAGAGCACCTCAAAGAAAAGCTCGCCGGACTGGGGCGCACCGAGTGGGTCGACGAAGAGATGAGAGTTATCGAAGCAACGGCTGGACGCGACGTCGATGCCGATTCTGCATGGCGGAAGGTCGGCGGCCGGGGAAGCCTCTCGCGCACACAGAACACCGTGCTGCGCGAGCTCGCATGGTGGCGAGAGCAAAGCGCGGCGCGCCGAGATGTGCCGCGCGGCTGGGTGATCAAGGACGTGACCCTGACCGAGATCGCGCGCCGGGGACCGTCGAGCAAGAAGGAGCTGATGGGAGTTCGGGGGATGAATCCGAAGGAGGCGGAGCGCTCCGGAGACGAGCTAACTGCTGCAGTAGCGCGCGGCAAGGCGGCGCCCCCGATCGAGCTTTCCCCCACGCCATCCAAGAACGTGCAGATGCGCGCCCGGATGCTTGCGGGCATCGCGGACGCGCTTCTGAGGGCGCGCTGTGAGGCCGGGCAGGTGGCGAGTGAGCTCGTGGCGACCAGAGCGCAGGTCGAAGCGCTCCTGGCGGCGGTGATATCCGGTGGGGACGATCTGTCCGGGCAGCGTCTGCAGCAAGGGTGGCGGAAGACCCTTGCCGGTGATGCAATAGTGGACCTAGCCCGCGGCCGGATTGCCTTGAAGGTGATCGGCCACCCCCCATACGTACAAGAGGTACCACTGGGCGGAAGCGACTCTTGAGCAGAGGTGAAGAAGTGGCAGACGATGAAGAGCGGATAGCGTTATTCGTTGATTTCGAGAACCTGGCGATCGGAGCGCGCGATCGTGGCGGCGACCTCGATATGTCGGTCGTTATGGATGCTCTGTCCGAGCGCGGCCGTGTCGTGGTTCGGCGCGCCTATGCCGACTGGACACTTTTTTCGAGCCATCGCCAGGGTGTCGTTGCCCAGCGCATCGAGATGATCGAAATCACTCAACGACAGGGCATGAACAAGAAGAATGCCGCCGACATCAAGATGGCGGTGGATGCCATCGAGCTTGCCTTCCAACGCGAATTCATAACCACTTTTGTGGTCGCATCCGGGGACTCCGACTTCACACCCTTGGTGTCGAAGCTCCGAGAGCTGAACCGACGCGTGATCGGCATCGGGGTCGAGGGGTCGACATCGGAGCTGTTGCCGGGCGCCTGCGACGAGTTCCTGTTCTACGAGCGGCTCGTGGGTACGGGCGAGCCACCCAAGGCCACGCGCACGCGGGCTCGCAGGAGCGGCGCTGCTCCGGCGGCCAACGGCGGTACGGGTGATCTCGCGGAGGTCTCTCGTCTCGTGACCCAGACTCTGCGTGGCCTGAAACGGTCGACGGACGGACCGGTGATCTCGTCCATGATCAAGAGAGCCATCCTGCGCAAGGACCCAACCTTCTCGGAGGGCGACTACGGCTTTCGAACCTGGGGCGAGCTGCTGCGTCATCTCGAATCCAAGCAGGTGGTCGAGCTCCACCCGGGCAGCGCCGAAGGCGATCCGGCGGCCGACTTTCCCACCAGCGGCGGGGGCGAGGAAAAGGCTTTCGGGCTTCTGCGGGATGTTGTCGGCGATCTCGAGAAACGCTCCGGCTCTCCCCCTTTGTCGGGGCTCAAGAACGAGCTCCGCAAGAGGCAGGGCGGATTCAGCGAGAAGAACTACGGCTATTCCGGCTTCCTGCAGTTTGCGAAGGCCGCAAGCGCCAAGGGGCATGTCGATCTCGAGTGGAACGACGACGGTGAAGACTATTACCTGTCGACAGTTGCGCGATGAGAGCCGTTTCCGGGGGCCGGACGGGTGGTGGGTATGAGTAATTCACATCCTTCCCCCACTCGGCGGGACCGTGGCGATCTGCGCAATGTCGCGATCGTCGCCCACGTCGATCATGGCAAGACCACCCTTGTCGACGCAATGCTATGGCAGTCGGGTGCTTTCCGCTCCAACCAGGACGTCGCCGAACGAGTCATGGACTCGATGGACCTGGAGCGTGAGAAGGGCATCACGATCCTCGCCAAGAACACCGCCGTCCGCTACGGAGACGTCAAGATCAACATCATCGACACCCCGGGTCACGCCGACTTCGGAGGCGAGGTCGAACGAGGCCTCACGATGGTCGATGGAGTGCTGCTGCTCGTCGACGCGAGCGAAGGCCCTTTGCCACAGACCCGCTTCGTGCTGCGCAAGGCGCTCGAGGCGCGCCTTCCCGTGATCCTCGTCGTCAACAAGGTAGACCGTCCCGATGCACGCATCACCGAGGTCGTCAACGAGCTCTACGAGCTGTTCCTTGATCTCGATGCAGACGAAGAACAGATCGAATTCCCCATCGTCTACTGCAATGCAAGGGCCGGTTGGGCGTCCCTG
>JACDDL010000306.1 GCA_013817045.1 Actinomycetota bacterium
GCACTTGCGAAGCGCGGTGCCGCCCTTGAACAGAAGTGACCCGATCCGAGAGTCTCGACGCCCCGTAAGTCCGGCCCCGTGAAGAAGCGCAAGGGCATAGTGGAGGACGATCTCCTGGTCGGCAACATCCGTGTCGATCCGCTGCCCAACCGCGTACTGGCGGATCACTGCCTGCGTCAGCATCAGCGCTCCACCTCTTCGCGCAAGGCTTCGGCACCCACGTTGTCAATCACGCCCCAGCGCCGTATCAATCGACCATGCGCGCCGAAGACGCGGCGTTCTCCCAGGTAAAGGGGGGCCGAGCTGGCAGCGTCGTTGATGCTGGCGGCAAGGGTCTGCGGGACTGGGATCTCTAGAAGCTCGAGGAGCGCTGCGAGACGGCGGAGCCCAGCCTCACCGTGGCTGATTTCGCGGCTGTAGTTCCTTGCTTGCGTCCAGTCGAGTTCCTCGAGAGCGCGCGCGAGAATGCGCGCGAGGCTCGGCAGCCCACCGATTCTGCCGGGGAGGGCGGCGCCGTCGATCACAATCTTCTCGGGCAATGCGGTTGTGACTGGCCAGCCGTGTCGCTCCTCTCGTTTGGTTCCAGCCGCGGAATACTTCCGCAACCAGATCATGGCAATCGGGATCTCTTTCCACGCGCGGGGTCGGCGCGTCCCGAATGGGGTACAGACCTGGACGTCGCCGGGACGGTCAGGTGTGAGACCACGCTCGTAGGCCGCCGACTGGAATCCCACGTAGTAGGGAGGCTTCCAGCTCGACAGCGCAGCCCACGGATTCGCGGGAGCGAATCCACCTGTCTCGGCGAGCACGGTTTCGTAGCGGCCCTTGGCGGTTCGTCTGAGCCATCCCTTGGCGGCGAGGCGATGCAGCACGCGCCAAACTCTCTGACGCGGCCATCCCAGGATCTCAACTACCTCATCCGTTGTGACCGCCTTGCGTCGTTCAGCCTCAAGCCAGGACACGACCGCCGCCTCTTGTGGCGAGAGTGTGCGCGGTTCCAGATCTGGAGTGACCTCGCCCTGTGGCATTGCTCAAGTATAGGTGAACCTTCTGAGCATGGGAAGTACCGCCTATACACAAGCGACTCCCCCGTTCTTCGTCCCACCTGTGGCAGGGGCGACAAGGTTGTCACTTGATACCCACCTAATAGAGGGCATAATAAAAGGTGCCACCAGTTAAGGAAGGATCTGCTGTGAGCAAGAAGTTGGAGAGGGTGTTGGAGGCAAGCCGAGAAGAGATCGAGGAAGGACTCGCCGAGGCAGAAGCAGAGCTTGAGGAATGCCTTGGGAGATGCCGCGAGCTTGAGTTGCTGATACGGCGGGCCAACGCAGCACTTGGCCGTCAGCACCTGCCAATGGCTGGTCGGCCGGACCGGACGATGACCCTGCACAAAGCCATCGAGTCCGTTCTCAGGGAAAACGCCAACCAGTGGATGACGGTGCAAGAGCTGGTCACCGAGGTCAACCGCCGAGGGCTCTATCGCAAACGCGATGGAACGAAGGTCGGCGCGAATCAGATTCACGCTAGGACGAATAACTACGACTCGATCTTCGAGAAGGACGGGTCCCGCGTTCGGCTCAGGATGGAGGACTGACCGGTGCGTCTCGCCGAACTGCTGGTCCACCGCGAGCTCCAGTACTTGCGGGCGGCCGTCGGTGAGCGTGCTCAACGTCGGAGACGCAGGACCCGTGCCCCTAGCCACACCTATGCGGCTCAACGATGGAGTAGCAGGACACGAGGAAGAAAGCGATGAAAGGTAACGTAGCGCGGATCGAAGCACCTGATGAGTTCAACCGGTTTACAGGGGCCGCCCTGAAGTACGCTGGCTTCAAGGGATTCGTGAGCTTTCGCGAACTCCAGGATGCCCAGATCGAGAACGCGCCGAAAACCGGTGGGTCTACGTCGTCATAAGACAGAGCGATGACCTGCCCATCTATCTCGAACAGAGCGTTGGAGGATGGTTCAAGCAAGCAGGATCCAACCGTTGACGTCTCGGTTCTGAAGGCGAAGTGGGTCGCCGGCTCACGCGTCATCTACATCGGGAAGGGCGATGACTTACGACGCCGGCTACGCGAATTCAATGAAGTTCGGGGCAGGCCGCCCGATTGGCCACAGGGGTGGCCGCTACGTTGTGGCAACTGGACGGCTCCGAGGGTTCGTCGTCGCATGGCTAGAAACGGGCGCTCGGATTCGTCAGGATGAGCTAGGAACAGAACATGCTCGTTGACCTGACCTTCTATGTTGTCAAGCGGCGAGCCTGGCCCTCGGACAGGTCGGAGACCAGCTGCCGGAACACCACATTCGACAGTTGGCGCTTGAGGCAGCGCAGCGCTTCCTTGTCAGACTTCCCCTCCTGACGCAGGCGTTCGACGTAGGCACGCGTATCTGGATGTCCTCGACGACGGGCCAAAGCCATCATGTAGAGCGCGAAGTTTAACTGGCGGTTTCCGCCGCGATTCAGCCGGTGCCGGCGCGTCTTGCCTGACGAGGCCTCGATCGGAGCGGTCCCGGTCAGCATCGCGAAGGACCCCTTCGAACGCAGCCGCGCCGGATCCCCAGGATCTTTGCCCCGACGATGATTACTCCGCCGTCGGCGTTGGCGAGCCCCACCTCGCCGTTCGCCAGCGGTAGAGGTGACACCCTTGAGTCCTTTCCCACTGAACCCCGTTGTCATCGGGGAGTGGGTTGCGGTGATCGAAGCCGTACTGGGTGACGATCTCGGGCATCCCCTGGGGGTAGACGGCACAGTAGGTTCCCTCAATCAGGGTCCGGATCCGGGCCCGGGAGCACGAACCGCAGATCGGGAACAGGATGCCGCTCAAGTCTGGCCCTCGCCCGACTCACGCTTCTGGACCTCTTCGGCGATCATCGCCTAAATCTCCTCCAGGGTCTTTCCCCGGAGGTGGTCGTAGGTCCCCATAGGGACGTCAAGGAGCTTCTCTATCCACTCCACCGGGTCGCCGGTGCCATCC
>JACDDL010000098.1 GCA_013817045.1 Actinomycetota bacterium
GGTGTCATCGATGATCAGGTTGGTTCCGGTGGCGCTTTCGAAGGCGCGGATATTGCGTCCCTCCCGCCCGATGATTCTGCCCTTCATGTCCTCGCTCGGCAGGGTGACCGTCGTTACGGTCGACTCGGTCGTCAATTCCGAGGCGACCCGCTGCATCGCTATCGAGACGATCTTGCGGGCGCGCTTGTCCGCTTCCTCTCTGGCCTGTGACTCGAGGTCGCGCACGATGAGCATGGCGTCTCGCTTGGCGGCGTCTTCGATCTGCTCCACCAACGCTTGTTTGGCGTCCAACGCCGTCATGCCGGCCACCCGCTCGAGCTCGACGTGTGCGGCGGCTGCAAGGCGCTCGAGCTCACCGCTCGCCTCGGCGATCTCGGCCAACCTGGTTTCGGCGACCTGCTCTTTGCGGTCGAGAGATGTCACCCTCTGGTCGAGGGCCACCTCACGCTGCTCTAGGCGCTGCTCCTTGCGATCGCTCTCGGCGCGGCGTTGTTTGAGCTCGCCCTCCGCGTCGGCGCGCATCCTGTAGATCTCATCTTTTGCCTCGACCAGTGCCTCTCGCTTAGCGGCTTCGCTGGCTCGCCGAGCATCTTCGAGGATGGTCCTCGCTCGATTCTCGGCCGACGCAACCTGTCGCTCCGCCATCGTTCTGCGGATGAGATAACCGACGCCGATTCCGGCGAGGAGGCCGAGGACGAGACCAAGCACGATCTCCATCTCTCGCTCCTTTCCGTGACTCCCCCGGCCGACGCAACGGCGGATTGCCGCACGAGGGCGCAGTACAGGCAAGACAGAGCAACTCGCAGCGGGTCCACCGACGGCCCCTCGAGGGCGGCGGGCTGCAAGGCGACATGGTTCGTGGGGAGTCGCCGGGGCCGGCGCTCCGCGGTGAGCCGGAACGGCTGGCTCGAGAAGATCGCTCTGGGTTTCATCTGCACCGTTTCGGGTGGTTGATTGATGTACCGGGCTCCATGGTACGACCCTCGACCGTCAAGCCGTGCCCCATTCGACACATCCAACCCAACCGCCCCCGACCCCGGGAGCCGAGCCCATGACGGCCCCCAGCTAATCCCAACCGTCGGGGGGCAGCACGGCCCGCACGCCCGCCATGGCCGCCTCCGGCGAGAAGCCCCGGCGCGCCAGCATGTCCCGAAGCCGGGCCGCCTGGATAGCCGCAGGGCGTCCCGCCACCTTCCGTGAGAGACGCACGGCCACCTCTTGTGCCTGGGCCTCCTCGTCCACTGCGGCTTCCTCCAGGGCCCCTTCGGCCGCGTCCCGGGAGACTCCTTTGGCCTCGAGCTCGGCTATCAGAGCCGCCGGCGCCAACCCCTTGCGGACGGATCGCTCGGTGACCCACTGAAGAGCGAAGGCGTGATCGTCGATCAGGCGGATCTCGATGAGGCGCTCGACGACCTGATCGACGATCGACCGGTCGAGTCCGGCCCCGATCAATCGCTCCCTGAGCTCGAACTCGGAACGGGCTCTCCTTTCGAGGAGCTTGCCCGCCCGATGCATCGCCTCGCTCAGTTCGCCATCCTCGGAGGGCGCCCGCGCACTGGGTCGAATCGCCACGGGAGGAGTGGGCTAGGAAGTCGGTTTGGCGGGGGCGGCGTCGATAGCCGGTAAATCATCCTCCTCCGACTCGATCAACCCCAGCTTCTCTTTGATCTTGAGCTCGATCTCGGTTGCGATATCGGGATTGTCCGCAAGGAAGGACTTGGCGTTCTCCCGGCCCTGGCCCAGCTGATCGTCACCGTAGATGAACCACGCCCCGGACTTCCTCACGAACCCGTGATCGATGGCGACGTCCAGCAGGCTCCCTTCTTTGGAGATGCCAAAGCCGTACTGGATGTCGAACTCGGCCTTCCGGAATGGCGCGCTGACCTTGTTCTTCACCACCTTGACCCGAACGCGGGAGCCGACGATCTCGGCGCCGTCCTTGAGTGAGTCGATACGGCGGACGTCGAGCCTCACCGACGAGTAGAACTTGAGGGCACGTCCACCCGGAGTGGTCTCGTTGGACCCGAACATCACCCCGATCTTCTCTCGGATCTGGTTGATGAACACGAGGATCGTCTTCGAGCGGTTCACGTTTCCGGCCAGCTTCCGAAGCGCCTGCGACATGAGGCGCGCCTGCAGTCCGACGTGCGTATCGCCCATCTCGCCCTCGATCTCAGCGCGTGGCACCAACGCCGCCACCGAGTCGATGACGATCACATCGAGAGCGCCCGACCGCACCAGCGTGTCGGCAATCTCGAGTGCCTGCTCGCCGGTGTCCGGCTGGGATACCAGAAGGTCGTCGATGTTGACCCCCAGGGCCTTCGAATAAGCGGGATCGAGGGCGTGCTCCGCGTCGATGAAAGCGACCAGCCCACCCGACTTCTGCGCCTCGGCCACCACATGCAGGCTGACAGTCGTCTTCCCCGAGCCCTCCGGGCCGAAGATCTCGACGATCCGTCCGCGCGGCAGTCCTCCTACCCCCAGGGCAAGGTCGAGTGCAAGCGACCCGGTGGGCACGACTTCGACGTTGAGCCTCGATTCGTCGCCCAGGCGCATGATCGAGCCCTTGCCATGCTGTTTTTCGATCTGGGCCAAGGCCATGTCCAGGACGGCATCTCGTCCTGTCAGATTGCGGCTGTGATCCCTTACGCCGTTGTCCCTGATGTTCGCCACTTAGTCCTCCTGAGCTAACCCGAGGCCGAGGCCCCGGTTCCAATCGGTCTTGTCAACGTCGAAGACTCTAGAGAGGTGCTGTGACATTTAACCGCACAAGGCGAACATATGTTCGAATTTCTGCTCGAGTAATTACGATCCCGTACTTACCCGGATGGGATTATGCCACAACGCGGCGGTCGGGCCGGAGAGGATAGAGACTCCGGCGGGGGCCAGATACCCTCGGCCGCGACATACTTATGGTGCCCGGGTCGACAACGGCGCCGACAGCAACGGCGGGTCCTTGAAGATCGAGCTTTTTGGAGGGGTTAAGCGCAATGCCAGAGACCAAGACCCAGCAACCTGGAAACTCCGGTTCTGACGGCTCCGAGAACGACGCCCCCAAGGGCCTCGAGGGGGTCGTGGTAGCGACCACCGAGCTCGGCGACGTACGGGGCGAGGAAGGCTTCTACCACTACCGGCAGTATTCCGCCGTCGATGTCGCCGCCAAGAGGACCCTGGAGGACGCCTGGTATCTGCTCTTTCACGGCGAGCTCCCCACCAAGGACCAGCACGACGAGTGGATCGAGGAGATCGCCCCGCTGCGCGAGCTTCCGGACGCGATGGTCGATCTGCTCCCCGCGATCGCCCGAGCTGGCGACCACTTCATTCCCCTGGACGCGCTCCGAACCGCGCTTTCGGCGACCACTTACGCACTCGACTACCGGCCGTCGCTCGACCTCGAGCCGGATGATCTGCGCGCCGAGGCGATGCGCACGTGCGCACTCGTTCCCACCCTGGTGACCTCGCTCTACCGCCTGAGTGAAGGCCACGATCCCGTGCCGCCTCACCCCGAGCTCCCCTACGCCGCCAACTACCTCTACATGCTCACCGGGGAAGAGCCCGATCCCAAATTCGCCCGGGCGGTCGAGAAGTACCTCATCTCCACCATCGACCACGGCTTCAACTCGTCCACCTTTACCGCCCGGGTCATAACGTCGACCGGCGCCGATCTCGGTGCCGCCGTGGTCGGGGCAATCGGCGCTCTGTCCGGCCCGCTCCATGGGGGCGCCCCCAGCCGCGCCCTCGACATGCTCGACGCGATAGGTGAGCCCCGCAAGGCCGAGCCGTGGATCCGCAACGCGGTCGAGCAGGGGAAGCGGATCATGGGTTTCGGGCACCGCGTCTACAAGACCGACGACCCCCGCTCGCTGATGCTCCGGGACGTAGCCGCCGAGCTCGGCGGAGAACAATACGAGTTCGCGCGCAAGATCGAGGAGACGGTCGTCAATGTCCTCGAAGAGATGAAGCCCGGACGCAAGCTCCGGACCAACGTGGAGTTCTACTCCGGGGTGGTGATGAACTCGTGCGGCATCCCGCGCACCATGTTCACACCGACGTTCGCCTCGAGCCGGACCATCGGATGGTGCGCCCACATTCTCGAGCAGGCCGCCGACAACCGATTGATCCGCCCGAGCGCCCGCTACACCGGGCCCCCGCCGCCCCAGCCGGTCCCCGACGCCGAGTAGGTAAGCCACCGAAAGGGAGCGGGTTTGCCTTCGCCTCGCGGCGCACCGTCCCCGGAGGGGCTGCCACCCCAGGACAGGCTGGCCGAGGGGCACAGCTTCGTTCGCTACAGCACGGCGAGTGGCCGCTGGGTGCTGCTCGCCTCGATTCTCGGTTCGGCCCTCGCAGCCCTGGACGCGACCGTCGTGCACGTGGCGCTACCCGTCCTGGGCGAAGAGTTGGACGCAGGGCTTTCGGGCCTGCAATGGACACTCAACGGCTACCTCTTGACCCTGTCTGCCCTGATCCTCACCGGAGGCGCCCTCGGGGATCGTTACGGGCGGCGGCGCATGTTCATCGTCGGAGTCGTGTGGTTCACGGTGGCCTCCCTCCTCTGCGGGTTGGCGGTCAATCTCGAGATGCTGATAGCGGCGCGCATCCTGCAGGGAGTCGGCGGTGCGCTGCTCGCGCCGGCGAGTCTCGCGATCATCCAGGCGTCGTTCCATCCCGAGGACCGGGCCCGGGCGGTGGGCGCCTGGTCGGGCCTGAGCGGTGTCTCGGCTGCGATCGGCCCCCTCTTCGGCGGTTACATGATCGATGCGCTGTCGTGGCGATTCATCTTCTGGCTCAACGTCCCCGTCGCAGCGATCGTCATCTTCGTATGTGTCCGGCACGTGCCCGAAACCCATGACCCCACGAGCGCCGGCCGTCCCGACATCATGGGAGCGGTTGCGATCGGGGCAGGTCTCGCCGGTCTGACCTTCGCCCTCATCGAGGCGCCGGAACGCGGGACCGGTTCGCCCCAGGTGCTCCTGGCAGCGGTGGTGGGGGCGGCCGGGTTAATCGGTTTCATCTTGGTGGAGCGGCGCGGGACCCACCCGATGATCCCTCCCGACATCTTCTCCTCTCACCAGTTCACGGCCGCCAACCTGGTCACCTTCATCGTCTACGCATCACTGAGCGGCGTCTTCTTTCTCCTCACCGTGCACTTTCAGCAGGTACTCGGCTACTCGCCGCTGCAGGCGGGCCTGGCCGATGTCCCTATAACGCTCCTGATGCTGGCTCTCTCGGCGCGAGCGGGTGACCTCGCCCAGCGAATCGGCCCGCGCCTCCCCATGGCCGCCGGTCCGGTGGGAATGGCCGCAGGTACGCTCTCGATGTCCACCATCTCGGCCGGCAGCAGCTACCTCACCGGGGTGCTTCCCTCGGTGATCATGTTCGGGCTCGGGCTGTCCCTGACGGTCGCACCTCTGACCGCGACGGTGCTGGCGTCGGCGGACGATCGCCATGCCGGGGTTGCATCCGGCATAAACAACGCTGTGGCCCGGGTAGCGGGGCTGTTGGCCGTCGCCGCCCTCCCTGTGGCAGCCGGTCTAACCGGCAGCGACTACCTGGATCCGGCCGCGTTTGCCCCGGGCTTCCGCACCGCGATGCTCATCTCCGCCGCTCTGTCACTGGCCGGCGGCGTGCTTGCGTGGTTCACCATCCGCAATGACGTGCTCCCCGCCGAGGCCCCGGCGCGCCGGCATCACTGTGCCGTCGACGGCGCCCCACTGCAGCCACATAACCGGCAGCTGACGGCAAGCCGCGGCTGAGCCCCGCCGGCCGGCAGCTTCCTGCCGGAATGTCACACCCGCATGCTTTGTTTGCCCGAGGTGACCGATTGGGAGATCGAACGATGATGCATCACGGACGCGACCTCGAAAAGCTCAAAGGCGCAAAGCTCGACCGAGCCGTGATGCTGCGCGTGTGGAGGTTCGTCCGCCGCTATCACACCCAGGTGTATCTCTATCTGGCGGTGGTCGCGTTCTCTTCGGCGATCGCAGTGCTGCCGCCGTTGGTATTCCGCGCGCTGATCGACGACGCCATCCCATCGGAGAACTTGGGGGCCGTCACCGCACTCGCCGTTGCGGCGCTGTTGCTTTCGCTTGCCTCGGTCGCTCTTTCGCTGCTGGGCGGCATGATGGCGGTCCGCGTCGGCGAAGGCCTCATCTACGACCTCCGTTCCGCCCTCTACGATCACGTCCAGCGAATGCCGATCGCGTTCTTCACCCGGACTCAAACCGGCGCCTTGATCAGCCGTCTCAACAACGATGTCGTCGGCGCGCAGCAAGCCGTCACATCGACACTCAGTACCACGGTCTCCAGCACCATGGGCGTGGCTTTCACGCTGATCACGATGCTGTATCTGGATTGGCGCATTACCTTGTTTGCGCTGGCGCTCGTGCCCGTGTATCTGCTGGTGTCGCAACGGGTCGGGCGCGTGGTGCAGAAGATAGCCCGCCGGCAGATGGAGATGAACGCGGCCATGAACGCCGTCATGACCGAGCGCTTCAACGTCTCCGGTGCGCTGCTGGTGAAGCTCTTCGGCCGTCCGGACGACGAAGCGAGCCAGTTCTCGCTGCGCGCCGGTGAGGTACGCGACGCGGGCATTCGGCGATCAATGGTCTCACGCACGTTTGCGGTGGCACTCACGGCGATAGCGGCGGCGGGAACTGCGGGCCTGTATCTCTTCGGGGGCCGCGCCGTCGTGTTGGGCACACTCTCTATCGGAACCGTCGTGGCCTTCGCCGCCTACCTGCAGCAGCTCTACAGCCCGATCAGCGCCCTCAGCACGACCCGGGTGGACATCCTGAGTGCGCTGGTCTCCTTCGAGCGCGTCTTCGAGGTCCTCGACACTCCTCTCGCCATCTCCGATGCTCCCGGTGCAGTCGCCCTGGAGTCACCACGCGGGCGCATCGAAGTCGACGACGTCTGGTTCCGCTATCCGGCCGCGGCAGGCTACACGGTCGCGTCGCTGGAAGCGGAGGGCATGGCGGGGGCCGGCGCCGAAGCGTCCGACTGGGTGCTGCGGGGTGTATCGCTGGTGGCCGAGCCCGGCACCATGACCGCGCTGGTCGGGCCCTCCGGCGCGGGCAAGACGACCCTTTCGCATTTGATAGCCCGCCTCTACGACGTCACCTCCGGCGGGATCCGCGTCGACGGAGAAGACCTCCGCAATGTGCAGCTGCAAACGCTGGCCGACTCGATCGCAGTGGTGAGCCAAGACGCTCATCTGTTTCACGACAGCATCGCCGCTAACCTGCGCTATGCGCGGCCCGGGGCCACCGACGAGGAGATAGTCGCAGCCTGTCGTTCGGCGCGCATTCACGACCTCATAGCCGAACTTCCCGACGGATACGACACCGTCGTCGGAGAACGCGGCTACCGCATGTCCGGCGGAGAAAAACAACGGATCGCAATTGCGCGCGTCCTGTTGAAAGCCCCGGCCATCGTCATCCTCGACGAGGCGACCGCCCACCTCGACTATCAGAGCGAAGCTCACATACAGCGCGCGCTGGCCATTGCACTCGAGGGGCGGACCTCGATAGTGATCGCCCACCGCTTGTCCACCATCCGCGCTGCGGATCAGATCCTTGTGCTCGATCACGGACGGGTGGCTCAGAGGGGCACCCATGAGGAGCTGCTCCGGGAGGGTGGTGTCTACGCCTTTTTGTACAAGACCCAGTTCGCCACGCAGGCGCCGCAGGGACCGATGGGGACGGCCGCAGGCTAGACGACGGTCCAAACTCCGCAACTCTCCGGCGCGCGGGGGCGTCCTTTGCACTCCCAAGCCCGGTAAGCGGGCCCGCCGGTGCAAATAGAAGCTCTTGGCGCGCCGGCCCCGCGCCGCCTGGGCCACTCACGGGTCAGGAGACCCTAGGGGCGGCCTGCGCCGACGTAGTCGGACCTTATTGCCGAACCGATCCGCACGAAGGCCCCCGTGTAGGGCGCCTCGACCATATCGCCGTCGCCGATGTACATCCCGACGTGGTGGATGGGGCTTCCAAAGAACAGCAGGTCACCCGGCTGCCAATCGGCCACCGCCACGCGCGCCGTTGCCGCAAACTGCGCCCCGGAGTTATGAGGGAGAACCACACCGGCATGAGCCCATGCCCACATCGTCAGACCGGAGCAGTCGTAAGTGTCCGGTCCGTCGGCCGCCCACACGTACGGCTTGCCGAGCTGGGACAACGCCGCCTCGGCTGCAAGCCTCCCCCCGCCGTAGGCTTCGGTGAGGGTCATGACCTTCCCGCCCATCGCGCCGGTCGGAAGCGTCGTTGCGACAGGGGCCTGTCCGGCCTGGTATTGCTCCCAACGCTGCTCGGCGCGCCTCTGCTGTCGCTCGGCCGCAGCGCGCCGCTCGGCGAGGAGCGCCTTGTGTCTCTTGGCGCCTGCAACGATCGCACTCAGCCTTGCGATCTCATCACGCTGTGCCTGTGCCTTGAGGTCGATCTCCTGGGCCAGCTCGGCGAGCCGCCCCCTGACCTCGGCGACCGTGGCCCTTTGCCCGTCGAGCTCGGTCACCTCCTCCTGCAGGCGAGCCCGGGAGGCGGCAAGGGCGGCAAAGACCTCCCGGCGCGCCGCTTCCGAGAATCTGATGATGGCGATGCGCTGCTCAATATCGGCCCAGCTCTCGGACGACAGGAGCGCCTCGAGAGTGTCCTGGGCGCCGCCCTTGTAGAGCTCGTCTGCTATGGCCGCGGCGTCGGCTTCGCTGAGGGCGATTCTCCGCTCGAGGCGGCGGATGGCGAGCTCCGTGGCGGCTCTGTCGGCGTGGAGGGACAGCAGCTTTTCCGCCACCAGGTTGTACCTCTCCACCACCAGCTCGAAGCTCCGCTCGATGGCGCGGAGCCGGGCGCGGGCGTCGGCGGCGGCCCCCCGGGCGGAGCCAAGTTCCGCACGGGCGCCTTCCAGTGCGGCCGCGGCGTCATCGGATCTCCGGCGTGCGTCTTCGACGTCATCGAGCCGGGGCGTCGCCGCGGAAGGTCCCCCCTGGACGGTGCCGAGGGCCAGCGAGGCGAGAGCTGCGACCGCCACAACGCGCCGCAACCGAAGATGGCCCACAGTCTTCCATCGGCTCACCGAGCACGGTCTTGAACCCCGTTCGTCCGGGCCGTGGTGCGTCGAGACGGAAGTATCCGGGAGGGCAGTCCCTCAGAGCAAGGCGGGAGCGTCTGAGCACCCGGTCGAGATGGATGGTGCAGACTCACGTGCCGACCGCTCGACGGGAGGGGAGAACCCTATGGCGGGGATGGTCCCCGAGGACGTATTCGAGCTGTGTGGCGCCGATGACCCGAGCGTCAGCCCGTGAGTGTCCGCGGGAGAAGCGTCCGGCGCGCCGAAACCCTTAAGGGGCCAGCTCGGACAGGAGGTCCGACAGATCCAGGGGCTCGAGCGTCATCTTCACCGAGCCGTCCGGCTCCGTCGGCCACTCCGACCGATCTCTGTCCCGGTAGATCTCGATCCCGTTGGCGTCGGGGTCGTGAAGGTAGACTGCCTCGCTCACGCCGTGGTCCGACATCCCGTCGAGGCTCACGCCGTGGTCCAGGATGCGTTTCACTGCGCGGGCGAGCTCCCTCCGGTCCGGCATCAGGATCGCCACGTGGAACAACCCGGTCGAGTACTGCGGCGCTGGTGGGGCCCCTCTGCTCTGCCAGGTGTTGAGCCCGATGTGATGGTGGTATCCGCCGGCCGACAGAAAAGAAGCCTCCGAGCCGTAGCGTGTGACGACCTCGAATCCGAGGACATCTCGGTAGAAGGCCTCGGCTCTGGGGAGGTCGGCCACCTTCAGGTGCACGTGACCGATGGCGGCCCGTGGGTGAATAGCGTCGATCATCAGCGTCAATCCCCCAAGCTCTCGGCGCGCCGTCCATACCTTGGTCGAGAACTGTCGACCAGCAGTCATTTTCGACCAAACTATCGACCGGGGGCCAAATTATCTCGCCGGAACATAGCAGGCCGTCACCCTCGCCCAAGTGGGAAGGTCGCGAGGCGCTCGTACCGGGCGCCGCCGCAGGACAGGCGGCTCCGGTAGAGACCGATCTGCCTCAGCACGAACGGCTCGAGGGGTTCGAGGTCCGGAAGCTCGAGGCGCGCCGGCCCTCGGAAGCGGGCCAGGGTCACGTGGGCGGCGAAGGGGCGCTTCTCGGCCGGGTAGCCCATCGGGGCGAAGGCGCCGTCGAGCCCAGCGGCAAGCCGCCCGAGCATCCCTGCGGGATCGGTCACCCCGGCCCACAGCACCGT
>JACDDL010000099.1 GCA_013817045.1 Actinomycetota bacterium
CTCCTTCGAACCGACCGCTGCCTCCTGATGAAGCATCCGGGCGAGTGCTGAGGACTGATGTTCTGGGTGGGCTGATTCACGAGTATGAGCGGGCGGCGTGACGAAAATCGAGTTACCGGCACCCACAAGCTCGCGCCCAAGGCGACGTTCTGATCGACGTGTATGCCCACCACGAGAAGGCGTCGCGCATCAGCGTGTTGGCCGCGTAACGGAAACGCACCCTCCTCATCCGGCCCGAGGATCTCGTGACCGGTGCCAACCCCGCCTCTGAGAGCAGGAGCTGGGGGCTGGGATAGCGCGCCCGATCTTCACCGATCGTCGCCAATAGGACCGCGGCGATAGTCGTCCCCACGCCGGGGAAGCCAGCGGTGAATGGTCCTGCGGTCGACCCCGTAGCGGGTGGCGACATCGGAGATCTTGGCTCCGCTATCGAGAACTTCTCTTACCGCCAGGTAGCGCTGCTCAACCACCGAGAGCTCCACAAGCATGGCCGGATCCTCCTTGGCTCGTTTGAGCGCAAGTCAAGATCAGGGTCGGGCTGGAGGTGGTGGATTTGGTGAGACACAGGTACCGAAGCCACTGTCGCCCAGGAGCCGGAGCCGGGTCGGAGAGTGAGACACAGGTGCCGGAGCCAATGTGGGACAGAGGTGCCGAACCTTCACAACTAACCAGGGAAAACAGGGGTGGGTCGCCAGGGACTCGAACCCTGAACCTACGGATTAAGAGGTTCCAGGCGTGTTCTCGACACTTCTCGTACCATTGCGAAATGATGCATTGTCCCAGGTCAGCGGCATGATTCCGACTCGCAAGACTTGTCCTTGATTTTCATCGTTTTGCGTCGCGCGCGTGTCGAAATCGTGTCGTACGCCGCTCGAACCGACCGACCGCCGAGCCGCACGTACGGCCACTTCCTGGCCACCGCGCCAACGGCTAAGTGCACTGGGCACCGCCGATCTCATCCAGAGCGAACTGCTGCAAAACAGGTGACTTCGTCGCCCTCCTCGTAACTTGTCACAGTCTATGCAGATGATGGCCACGGAACCGGAGAGCACAGAACTTGGGAGGAGCACCTCATGAGTGCGCTGCCGTGTTCTTTGCGACATTCGCTGCCATCCGGAGCCAGGCCTTCGTCGGTAACGAGCAGTTCCTGCGATCGATGATCCCTCATCACTCAATCGCCATCAAGACGTGCGAGCGTGCCGCGATCGACGATCCCGAGACCGAGGAGCTTTGTGATCAGATCGTGAAAGCGCAGCGAGAGGAGATCGCACAGATGAGAGACATCCTCGACCGACTTGACTGAATCATGCGCGGGTTCAACTCGGCGCGATCTTGTGCCGCTCCACACCAGGAGCATGCCGCTGAAACCGATCTCGTTGCGTGGTCGCACGCATTGAAGGTTGGAATCTCCAGCAGTGCAACCTGGTTTGGCGTCTTGCTCGTCATGTCCTACTCACAGCGGGTGAAAGTGCGAAGCGAAGATGACCCGTGAGTCATCACAGCGTCGGTTCATCCCTACGCTGCTGTGGAGGCATTGTCGTCGTCGAGTCCGAGGTCGCGTTCGATCGTGTTGGCTGACTGAGCGCCCATCGTGCGGGCTACAACCTGGCCGTTCTCGAAGAGCATGAGCGTGGGGATGGAGAGGACTCCGTACCTCTTCGCTAGTTGCCGGCTGTCGTCAATGTTGACCTTTACGAAGCGAACGCTGCCCTCCCACTTGGAGGAAAGCTCCTCCAGGGTCGGAGCCACCTGGCGGCAGGGTCCACACCAGTCCGCATAGAAGTCGACGACGACACGTCCGTCTTCATCCTCGACGTCCCGTTTGAAGCTCTCTTTCGTTAGCTTGCTGATGGCCATTTCATCTCTCCTTACTCGAGGATCGCTAATCACTTCCGTACATGCGGCAACCCCCGGCCCGTGTCGATCCGCCCCCGACTGTCGCCGTGATAACAGATATGGAGCCTGATGGAGGTGTTGCCTTGCCACCGACGGACGTATCGTGGTGAAGTGGCCCATCATGTTTGGCGGGCGGCGCAAACGTGATGAGAGTGAAAGAGGTTCTGAGGGTGGTGGAGGATGAGCAGAGTCGATCTCACTCCTGACCCCCACGTCATCGTGGTGTTCGGAGGAAATGGTGATTTGGCGCGCCGCAAGCTGATCCCTGCCCTTTTCCACCTGCATCAGGAAGGGATGATGCCCGACCGCTTCGCCATCATCGGCAACTCCCGAAGCCAGATGACGGACGAGGAGTTCCGCGACTTTGCGCTGGCGTCGGTGAAGGAGTTCTGCAGGTGCGCTGCGGGCGACGAGGAGTGGGCCGAGTTCGCCGGCCGGCTCTCGTACATCTCGCACGAGTTCCAGCCCGGCGAGACGGAACCGATCCGAGACGCCGTTTTGGAGGCCGAAGCCCAGATCGGAGGCAAGGCTCGCCGGCTCTTCTACCTCGCAGTGCCTCCTTCGGCGTTCGACACGATCACCGAGGGCCTCGGTGCCTGTCGTCTCACCGACCGGGCCCGGGTCGTTTACGAGAAACCCTTCGGCACCGACCACGAGTCCTTCAAGGAGCTGTCGGCGACGGTCGAGGGCGTGCTGGATGAGTCGCAGATCTACCGGATCGATCACTTCCTCGGTAAGGAATCGGTGCAGAACATCCTGGCCCTGCGCTTCGCGAACGGAATGTTCGAGCCGGTCTGGAACCGCAACCACATCGACCACGTCCAGATCGATGTCCCTGAGGAGCTCGGGATAGGTACGCGCGCTGCCTTCTACGAGAAGACCGGAGCGCTCAAGGACATGCTCGTTACGCACCTGTTCCAGGTGGCGAGCTTCATCGCCATGGAGCCGCCCACGAACCTCGATCCGAAGGGGCTCATAGACGAGAAGGTGAAGGTCTTCGACTCCGTCATCCCTCTGGAGCCCCGGGACGTCGTGAGGGGCCAGTTCGATGGCTATCGGGACGTTGAAGGGGTCGCGCCGGATTCGGACACCGAGACCTTCATCGCCGCGAGGCTATGGGTTGACAACTGGAGATGGGCGGGCGTGCCGTTCTATCTGCGGACGGGAAAATGTCTTGGCCAGAGTCGTCAGTCGGTGACCCTGGCCTTCCGGTCGCCGCCCCGGACCATATTCCAAGGAGCGGTCTCGGCGGGTGACCGCAATCATCTGAGGATCGATCTCGGCCACCACGAGAACGTCTCGTTTCACTTCCTTGCGAAGGCTCCGGGGCCCGCCGTGGAGCTGGCCCCGGCTCAGATGGACTTCCGCTACCAGGGCTCGTTCGGCTCGAAGCTGATCGAGGCCTATGAGCGCCTTATCCACGATGCGCTGATCGGCGACCGCACGCTGTTCACCAGGCCCGACGGCATCGAGCGGACGTGGGAGCTGGTCGAGAACGTGATCGCAGATCCACCTCCGGTCGTTGGATACGCGCCGGGTTCGTGGGGGCCGGTGGAGATGCGAGACCTGATCGCTCCTCGCCGATGGTTTTTGCCCGAAGACGAGGACGCGTAACCCAGGCTGTTCTGCTCGTAACTCTGTCAGCGAAACGACCCTTGCGGACAGGCTCTCTGTCGTCTTTGTTCTGGGTGATAGTTAGAAACCACGGAACAAGGAGGGGTTGTGACTGCTAAACGACGGCACCTGAAGGTCGAACCGGGCCAGAAGCGGGTTCGCGGCTACGTGGAAGGGGAGCTGATCTTCGATACGAAGCAGCCGAGGCTGGTCTGGGAGCTTCCCTACTTCCCCACGTACTACGTGCCCGAGCAGGACGTGCGCGCAGCCCTCGTAGCGAACGGCGAGATCAAGAGATCCCCGAGCAGGGGAGAGGGCGAGCTGCTGGACATAAAGGTCAACAGGAGGGTGGTCCCCAGCGGCGCCGTCCGCTACCCGGGATCAGACATCGAAGAGTTGCGCACCTTGGTGCGGTTCGAATGGGACTCACTCGACGAATGGTTCGAGGAAGACGAGCCGATCTATACGCACCCTCGCGATCCCTACACGCGGGTGGACATTCTTCACAGTTCCCGGCGCGTCGAGATCGTTGTAGACGGAGAGAAGGTGGCAGAGACAAGCAAGCCCACGATCCTCTTCGAGACGGGACCGCCTCCCCGTTACTACATCCCGCTGACTGATGTCCGTACCGAGATGTTGACGCCCTCCCAGAAGGAAACGCACTGCCCGTACAAGGGCAGGGCGAACTACTTCTCCTTGGAGGTCGGAGGCGAGGTTTATGAGGACCTCGTGTGGATCTACCGGACACCGTTGCCGGAGAGCCAGAAGATCGCCGGCCTGGTCTCCTTCTTCAACGAGAAGGTCGATGTCTACGTCGACGGCGAGCTTCAGGAACGACCACGGACGAAGTTCAGCAAATAGCTTTCAGCGCGCGGCGGCGCTCATATGCCCTCAACCACCCGGAATCGAGGAGGAGATATGGACCCAGCCATTAGAGGAATCCTGGCGGGAATGATCGGAACTGTTTTCATGAACCTGTCGAGCGACACCGAGATGCATCTTCGAGGTCGACAACCCAGCGTCACTCCCGGGCGCGCCGCCAACAAGGTCTTAAGGATCGTCGGCGTCCCCCAACTTGAGGGAACGGCCCTTCAGGTGCTGTCGACCTGGACGCACTACCTCTACGGCGCGGCCTGGGGACTCGTGCTGTGGGTGCTTCTGTCGTCCCTCGAGCTCTCGATAGCCGCCGTCCTTCCCCTGCTCCTTTTGATCGTGTGGGGAACCGAGCAGATCCAGCTCCCGGCGCTTGGGCTTGCACCCCCCTCATGGAAGTGGGGTGCGAAGGAGGTCGCGATCGACCTGTTGCATCACGTCGTGTTTGCGAGCGGCGCGGTGGTGGGCTGGGTACTGGTCGGTGTCTCCGTCTGATCAGCGGGTCGATAGGGCGGCCGGGCGCATATCCGGGTGGCAGTGTGTTGATGAGACGCCGGCGACATAGCCGAGCGAGCGGCCGGCTGACGCCGGCGGAAGGGAGAGAGCAGTGGCGATGGAGGAGCAGGACATCCGGCCGGACGCCGTCGTCCACACCCACCCCAGCCCGCCACATCGCAATGCGGCCGGCGATCCCGATCAGCTCGTTGTCAATACCATCCGGACGCTGGCCATCGACGCGGTGGAAGCCGCCGGATCGGGGCACCCGGGCACACCGATGGCGCTCGCTCCCGTCGCGTACGCGCTGTGGTCCCGCTTCCTGAAGCACGATCCCTCCGATCCAGGCTGGTCCGACCGCGACCGTTTCGTGCTCTCCGCCGGGCACGCCTCGATGCTGCTCTACGCGATGCTCCATCTGAGCGGCTACGACCTGCCCCTCGATGAGCTCAAGAGGTTCCGGCAGTGGGGGTCGCGCTGTCCCGGGCATCCGGAACGCGGTGTGACTCCCGGTGTCGAAGTCACGACGGGTCCGCTCGGACAGGGGTTCGCGAATGCAGTGGGGCTATCGATCGCGGAGCGGATGCTGGCCGCGCGCTTCAACCGTCCCGGCCACGACGTCGTCGACCACTACACCCACGCCATCTGTTCAGACGGCGATCTGATGGAGGGGATCTCGGCGGAGGCCGCCTCGCTCGCAGGAAGCCTCCACCTCGGCAAGCTTGTGGTGCTCTACGACGACAATCACATCACCATCGAGGGTTCGACCGAGCTCGCCTTCTGCGAGCAGGTCGGCAAGCGCTTCGAGGCCTACGGCTGGCAGGTGCTCAAGATCACCGACGCCAACGACCTCAGTGAGGTGAGCCTGGCCATCGAGGAAGGCCGCGCCGAACCCTCCCGCCCCTCGCTCATCATCGTCCAGTCGGTTATCGGGTTTGGCGCTCCCACCAAGCAGGGGACGGCGGCCGCTCACGGATCGCCCCTGGGGGCCGAGGAGGCCAGAGGGGCGAAGCAGAACCTTGGGTGGCCCTATACCGAACCCTTCACCGTGCCCGAGGAGATCGAAGCCTTCCGCCGCAGCTCACTCGACGCCGGGCGGACACGACACGCCGATTGGGAGGAACGGTTCGCCGCCTACGAGAAGGGGTTCCCGGATCTCGCCGCCGAGTTCCGGCGCACGATCTCCGGCGAGCTCCCTGCAGACTGGGGGCGCTCGCTCCCGTCCTTCGAGGTAGGAACGCAGGTAGCGACGCGCTCCGCCTCGGGCAAGGTGCTCAACGCGATCGCTTCGGAGGTGCCCGAGCTGGTCGGCGGCTCGGCGGACCTGGCCCCGTCGACCGATACCTACCTCGAGGGATTCGCCGACGTCTCCTGCGGCGACTTCTCGGGGCGCAATTTCCACTTCGGTGTGCGCGAGCACGCTATGGGTTCGATGATGAACGGCATCATCGCGCACGGCGGACTGCGCCCCTACGGGGGGACCTTCTTCGTGTTCAGCGACTACATGCGTCCTTCGATCCGGATGGCCGCGCTGATGGGGCTTCCGGTCGTATTCGTCTTCACCCATGACTCGATCGGTCTGGGCGAGGACGGGCCGACGCACCAGCCCGTCGAGCACCTCGCGGCGCTCCGCGCCATCCCGAACCTTCTGGTGATCCGTCCCGCGGACGCGAACGAGACGGCCCAGGCGTGGCGAGTGGCCCTCGATCGCCGGGAGAGCCCGACGGCGCTGATCCTCACACGTCAGAAACTGCCGGTCCTGCCGGAGCCACTCGACGATGCGGTCTCCCGCGGCGCGTACGTGATCGCGGACGGAAAGGATGTCGTGCTCGTCGCCACCGGTTCCGAGGTGCACCTCGCTCTCTCCGCGCGGCGTCTGCTCGCCGACGGTGGGGTCTCCGCACGGGTCGTCTCGATGCCTTGCTGGGAGCTTTTTGAGTCCCAGTTGTCCGCATACCGCGATCAGGTTCTTCCGCCGGGGGTGCCGCGGCTCGGCGTCGAGGCCGCGCGATCTTTCGGATGGTGCACCTGGGTCGACGACGTCGTCTCCCTCGATCGCTTCGGCGCTTCCGCACCCGCAGAGACACTATTTGGCGAGTTCGGGTTCACTCCCGAGAACGTTGCCCAGCGCGCACGGCGGCTGCTCGCTGATCGAGGCGGGTCGTGAACCCGACCCTTGCGGTCGATCTTGGCGGAACGCAGATGCGCGCCGCGCTGGTGGATCGCGACGGAAGGATCCTCTTGCGGCGGGCGGAGCCCACGCCGCGGGACTCTGCCTGCCCCGACGCTCTCCTGATGCTCGTGGGTGGTGTGATGGAAGGCGCTGGCATCCAGGAGGCGGTCATCGGCGTCCCCGGACGGGTGAACTACGTGTCCGGGACGCTCGAACACGCTCCTAACCTGCCGCCCGGTTGGACTACCTCGCTCACGGAAGAGAACCTCTCCGCGGTGCTCGGCGTCCGGGCGTCGCTCGCTAACGACGCGGACCTCGCGGCTGTGGGCGAGTCTCGTTTCGGAGCCGGGCGCGGCTATGCCGACGTCGTGTACCTCACGATCTCGACCGGCATCGGGGCCGGGGTGATCCTGGGTGGACTCCTGGCGCACGGCCGGCGTTCGCTCGGCGAGGCCGGGCACACGATCATCGACCGTTCGGCCCTTGCTGCCGGCGCGCCGGCCACGCTGGAGCACCAGGGCTCTGGGACGACGCTTCACCACTTGGCCGCCGAAGCAGGGCTCGAGTTCTCTGGCGCAGCGCTCGTCGAGCTCGTCGAGGCCGGGAGCCCTACGGCCGCCCGGATCTGGGAGTCGGTCGTGGAGGCGGCTGGGATCGGCGCCGCGAACCTCGCGCACCTTTTCTCGCCGGGGGCGATCGTGGTGGGCGGCGGTGTGGCGCGGGCAGGTGAGCTTTTGTTCGGGCCGATCCGTGCCGCGTTAGCACGCCTCGGACCCCGTGGACTTCCCGTCCCGATCGAGGTGATAGGCGTCGCGCTCGGCGACGATGCCGGACTCGCAGGTGCGGCCGGATGGTCGGATGCCTTCGTTCGAGAGGTGGTGAGCCATGTCTGAACACGGCCCGCAGGCCTGGCTCCTGCGCCACGGCGAGACGGATTGGAGTGCGCTCGGGCGCCACACCGGCCGCACCGACATCCCGCTGACCGAGCGAGGCCGGCGCGAGGCCGGGCTCCTCGAGGAGCCTGGGTGAACGTCACCGGGGCCGGCTCGAACGCAAACAAGTTGACCTTCCCCTCGCTCCTCTGGAGCACCTCGAGGGAGAACAGCCCGACGTTGGCGCCGACGTCGAAGATCGTCATCCCTGGGGCAAGCAATGTCCCCGGGTCGAAATAGTCGAGGATCAGTTGATACAGCTTTACATCGGCTCGCTTGGCCCCGTAGGCCAACAGGCCGTTCGGCAGGCGCACTCGTGCCGCACCCGGCCGAATCCACCTGAGCGTCCTCACCTCTTGCACGCTGTCTTGGCCACCCTCATCCGCCGCTCGAGCCGGTGCACGACGTCTCGCAGATCACCCGATCGCGATCGGTTCGGCGCGCCACCCGGAACGTTCCGGCGCCCGGTCAGCCGCACGTTCTAGCTCCGCCAGCAGCCTGAGCGAGCCGACACGATCACCGCGCTCCCAGCTCGCGCGTACGTCACGCCACACGGACCGCAACGTCGCCGGCCACTGTGCGGCACTCCCACCGCTGGCTTTCTTCGGGATGGCGACCTCATGGATGGCGACGCCCACCTCGGCAAAGTCGCCGCGGGTCGCTGGGACGGCACGACCACGAGATTCGACGGCTCTGAGGCGTGTCCGGAGGTCCGCTCCGCGGATACGTGGTAGAGGTACCTGTCTCCGGGGCTGGCATCCCGGTCAACGAACGCCGTAGCGGCCGTCGAGCCGATTGTCTTGATGGGTCCCTGGACCCAGACGGCGGGCCTGCTCCTGGTGAACGCACGGGTGCCGCACGAGCGGCGTTTTCCGGCACGTACCCTCCTGGAAGCGGACGGCTCCCAAGACAGGGCCGTCCCGCATGGTTGGACATCAGCGATAAGCCGCTGCGGCGCGGACACCCCACGGGCGCCGCCTCGGGCGCTCGCCCGCGGTCCACGAGGGGAGTCGAGTGGCCCGCACGACCTTGAGTTCTCCGTTCGCCACACGGTGGTGCCTCGCACATGATTAGCGCTCCCCACGAACCCGCCCCAGGGAGTCGAGGCCATGGTCCGCGCCCCAAAGTTATGGCGGCCCTTGCCGAACGCATTCACCGTCGCGGGCCACCAATACTCCCCGCCACAGGTTCCGTAGACGTCGAACCCGTACTGCTCTCTCAGGAACGAGTGCAATAAGGGGAAATGCCTGAACGACCAGCTCCAGTCATTGGTGCCGACGCACAGCACCCCTTGGTGCTCTTCTGCACGCCAGAAATGCGCCTTAAGAATGTTTTCAAATCCGTCCGGCTGCCCGCTGATAGGGTACTTGCACTCACCTCCTGTAGCGCGCTGAGAGTCACCGACGACCAAATCCCAAGTGTCATCGTCGTTGACGCGGATCAACTCAGAGGCGGGGAACGGAGTCGAGTACCAACCGCTGGAACTAACATAGAGGCGACCCCTATAGGCATGCATGGCAACGACCGGAGTGATCGCCGCGCGCGCCCCGCTCTGCCCACGATGACGGGGGTGAAGCGCATGCGTCGCCCCTCGCTTCAGTCTTCCACACGGAGTAACCGTTCGTCACGTCCCCGGTTCCGGCGTAGAGATGCCCATCGAAGGTTTCAATCTCAAAGACTCGCATCGGTGCAGGGCTCACCTGCGCGAACGCGGGTGCCCCGCTCCACGCCTCCTTCACTTCGAGGATCACGGCGTCACCCGCGAGCCCCGCACTGGCGGTCACGAACAACCGGTCGTCGTGGACCACCATCGCGCGGTAACCGATGGGACAGTTGGGTGCCGAATACCGTATTGATCGCATCCGGTGCACCGGCGACGGGTGTAAACGCGTACCGTTTGTGGACCGGAGACGCGCGGAGGGTGGATCGTCGCTAGCTCGGGGATGATTTCGCCGCCGGTGACGCCGCCAACGTACAGGGCCTGGGTCCCGTCCGGCTCACGGCAAACAATCATTCCGCGGAAGCCTATATCACGTGCGATGACCCTGCCGGGAGCGCGGGGATTGGCGCTGACACGCCGGCAACTTCCCTATGTCAGGTGGGAAGACGCCGCGCTCTCCTTCGAGTTCCGGATTCCACAACTTCTGATCATATCTCGAGCCTCCTGGGAACGCGCCGATTGGCGTAAGCCTGGAGCTTGCCAAGCTGCACGCCCGCATGGGAGT
>JACDDL010000008.1 GCA_013817045.1 Actinomycetota bacterium
GGTACTCGTCCAACATAGCCGTAGCGAGGCGGTACGAGCCGACCAGGGGGTGGGCGACCAGCGCCTGCGTCGCCGCGGAATAGGATCCGTCCACCGCCGCCTCGACGGTGAGACGCTCGTAGGTCTTGACCGGCTCCATCAGCGCACGGGCAATGGAGGGCACAGCCCCCACTGCAAGGGGAGTGGCGCCGTGATCGCCGACGAGACAGGGAAGCTCCAGGACATCGTCGGCGAAGCCCGCCACCGCCCCGTTCGCCGGAACGTTGACGATCAACGGCACCCCGGCCCGCGTCCTGATCGAGGCCATCACGGCCATGGCCAGGCCTTCGTAGCCCTCGCCCTCGAAAAGCTCGGCGTCGGATCGGGCATCGGGATCTCCCCGGCCGCTCTCGCGCGCCATGTAGGTGGAGTGTCGCGTGGACATCGCAAGCTCATATACGGCTCGGGCCTGGGCCCAATCGCCCGAGGCGGCGCCCCTGGACAGCTCCTTCCACACGGGGCGATTGAGCGTGGCGAGTTGCTGGGCGCGGGTGCCGCCGGAGGCTCGGATGTGCTCGAGCGCCTCCTCCCGGTAATAGAAGTAATAGAGGTATTCGTTGGGGAGCATTCCAATATCCCTGACAAGGCCGGGGTCGAAAGGCGCCCATTCGGCACCCCCCGTCCTGAGCTCCTCGAAGCGATCGAGCAGCTCCGGCAGTCGGTCGGCCCCGTCTATCGTTACGCGGCGCACCCACCCCAGATGATTCAGCCCGAAGTAGTCAAGAGCGACGGAGTCGCCCGGCACCTCGAGCACGCGGGCAATCGTCCGTTTCATCGCCGTCGGCGTGTCACAGATCCCGATGACCTTGACGTCCGTGTGGTTTTCCAACGCCTGCGTGATGAGCCCTGCGGGGTTGGTGAAGTTGATCAGCCAGGCACGAGGTGCGACGCGCTCGATCGTTCGGGCATAGTCGATCATCACCGGGATGGTCCTCAGGGCCATTGCGAACCCACCTGGCCCGGTTGTCTCCTGCCCGATGATTCCGTATCGGAGCGGGACCTCCTCGTCGATGATCCGCCCCGCCTCCCCGCCGACCCGGATCGCCGAGAACACGAAATCGGCTCCTTCGATGGCCGCCTCCGCATCTTCCTCGGCCCGCACATGGAAGGGAGCGCCCCACTCATCACAGAGCCCGCCGCCGAAGGCGGCCATCGTCTGGAGCCGCCCCTTGTCGCAGTCGTGGAGGACGACCTCGTCGAGTCCGAGGGATTCGGCGCGCCGGGCGAGTCCGCTGAGAAGAAGCGGTGTGCGTATGCCGGCACCGAGGACGGTTAGCTTCACGGGCGCCGAACCGGGTCGAGGGCCGCCGGATCGATGCCCCCGGCTCGCGCGGCTTCGAGCAAGCCTTCTTCGGTCGGGCAGCCCGCGTAGCCACCGACGGCCTGGACCGCTGCGCCTCCACAGAGATTGCCCAGGGTAAGCGACACGCCTGCCGGAAGATCGTGCAGGAGCCCATAGATGAAGCCGGCGTTGAAGCAGTCGCCGGCCCCGGTGGCGTCGATGACCTTCACCCGCTCGGTGGGACTGATCAGAATCTCCTCGTCCACCACGGCGACGGCCCCGAACGCACCTCTTTTGATCACCACGCATTTGCACAGCCCTTTGAGCTGCTCGAGCGCTGCCCGGGGATCCGGGACGCCGGTCATGGTCATGGCCTCGGCGTCGTTCATCAAGAGCACGTCGCTGAGGCAGGCAAGCTCCCATATCCCTTGGGACTCGAGCCATGGCTCCCATCCCCAGGCGTCCACCGAGAGCGTCATTCCCCTCGCGGCGGCTGCCTCTGCGACCGGCGGGAGCCACGGAACCAGGTGGATGTGCACATGGCGCGCGTCGACTTTCGAAATCATCTCGACCACGTGTTCGGTGAGCCGGTAGTCGCACTCCTCGGCCTCGGCCTCGTGGGTGACGAAGCCGCGGTCTTCATCCACGTTGAGGGCGACGGAGACGGCGGGGAGGGGGCGGTCGATGACGTGGAGGAACTCGGTGGATACCCGCTCACCCGCAAACTGCTCACGCACGAAACGACTCCACACGTCGTTGCCGATGAGACCCCCAAAGGCGACCCGGAGCCCCAGGCGGCTGGCGGCGGCGGAGAAATTGAATGCGCCGCCCGCAGAGACGTTCAAGCCGGAGGCGTAGTTCTCCCTTCCGGGCTCGGGCCATTTGGACATGCCGGTGAAGATGACGTCACACGTAGGACGTCCCACCACAAGCACGTCATATTGCATGGGCCCTCCTGCAAGCACCGTCCCCCGTCCCCACCGTAACCTCCCAAAAGGCCGGGAGCGGCAGCGGCACGTGGCAGGCTCCCTATTGCTGCTGCTTGTCCTCGACCTCCTGCATCACGCCCTCGACCGTCTCGTGACCGCTGAAGCTTTCTGAGTCCCCCTCGGTCGCGCCGGCCGGTTCTATGCGTCCTTCGCCCCCAGGTGCGCCGGCCGCCGGCTTGTCGAGGTGAACCTCAGCCCCGCAGTTCGGACACGAGACCAACCCGCTGAGCGGGGCGGTGCTGTGCTGGCCAAGCTCGCCTGGCAGGCTTTGGCCGCACTCGGGACACGTTCGATCTGCCATTCCCCCTCCACCTCCGCTTCTATGCAGCACATGCACGGTCTCGGCATGCGTCTGGCAATTTTGCGCCTCCTCATCCGAGCGGCCTTATCATGGCATCTGTTTGGGCAGTGGGGGAGGACACCTGTCGGTGCGTGAGGGCCTGAGGCCACACCGGCGGGCGGCGACCGATGCAGCGCTCGAGCTGATAAACGTCCGACGAGCGGCCAGCAGGAGGTGTCCATGTTTCCGCGGAGCTTTGATTACCTCGCACCCGAGTCGATGGACGACGCGCTCTCGATGCTCGCCGAGCACGGAGAGGACGCCAAGGTCCTTGCCGGCGGCCAAAGCCTGATCCCACTCATGAAGCTGCGCTTCGCTGCGCCGGATTACATCATCGACATCAACCGGATACCCGATCTTGGCTCCATGCACGAGAACGGATCGCTGAGCGTCGGCGCCCTGGTGCGGACACACGATATCGAGCGCTCCGAGCTGATCAAGGATCGCTACCCTGCAATGGCAGCAGCCGCTCCGTTGATATCGGATCCCCTGGTTCGCAATCTCGGCACGGTGGTCGGTTCTCTCTGCCACGCGGATCCTCAGGGAGACTGGGCGTCGGTGATGCTCGCGATGAACGCCGAAATCGTTTGTCGCACCGGTGAGTCTCAACGTCGCATCCCGGTGGCCGAGTTCGTTCAAGGTCCCTTCACGACAAGCCTCGAGCCGAACGAGATCGCCACCGAGGTGAACATTCCGGATCCGGGCGCAGACACATACGGCACCTACATGAAGCTCGAGCGGAAGGTCGGAGACTTCGCATCGGTCGGGGTGGCGATTCATCTGTCCTTCGATGGGCCCAGAGTTGAACGAGCGGGCATCGGGCTTACCGCAGTGGGCCCGGCCAATATCAAAGCCACTGAGGCCGAGCAACTGCTGACGGGGGCCGAGCTCGACGGCGGAACGATTGCCCGGGCTGCCGATCTCTGCGCCGAGGCGGCCGACCCGCACAGTGACCTCCGGGGAAGCGCGGATTACAAGCGCGCGATGGTGCGGGTGTTTGTGTCCCGCGCCCTCAGCGCGGCGACCGCCGGCAAGGCAGCGTGAGGAGGATGAACGAGGTGGAGAACAAGACCATATCGGTCACGGTAAACGGCGGGTCGAAGGCATCAGAGGTCGAGCCTCGCCGGCTGCTCGTTCACTGGATCCGGGAGGCTCTTGGCCTGACCGGCACACATGTCGGGTGTGACACCTCCAGCTGCGGCGCGTGCACCGTTTTGCTCGACGGGACGCCGGTGAAGTCCTGCACGATGTTTGCTGTGCAAGCAGACGGCCGCGAGGTCACCACCGTCGAAGGCCTGCAGCAAGGAGGGAAGCTGCACCCTGTCCAGGAAGGTTTCAAAGAGGAGCACGGGCTCCAGTGCGGCTTCTGCACGCCCGGCATGATGCTGCTGGGGGCCGCATTGCTCGAAGAGAACCCCGACCCAAGTGAAGAGGATGTTCGCTGGGCAATCTCAGGCAACCTGTGTCGCTGCACCGGTTATCAGAACATCGTCAAATCGGTTCAGTGGGCGGCGAGGAAGGCCGCGTCCGAGCAGTCGGGAGTGAACGCCTAACAGGACGCTTGCAGCTATCGAAGGAGGAGACGTGGCGGTAGAAGAAAAGGAAATGCCCTGGGTCGGCAGGAGCGTAAAGCGCAAGGAGGATGACCGCTTCGTACGAGGCGGAGGCAACTACCTCGACGACATCCGGTTGGCCAACATGCTTCACATGGCGATCCTGCGCAGCCCCTTTGCCCATGCCAGAATCGAGTCGATCGACACCTCGGCGGCCGAAGCGGTGGAGGGAGTCGTCGCGGTGGTCACTGGTGAGCTGCTGGCCGAGCACAAGCTTGCGTGGATGCCCACCTTGTCGGGCGACACCCAGGCGGTTCTGGCGACGGACAAGGTGCGCTTCCAGGGCCAGGAGGTCGCCTGTGTGGTGGCGACGGACCCGTATGTCGCCCACGACGCGCTCGAGCTGATCGACGTCGAGTACGAGCCCCTTCCGGTGGTCGTGGATCCCAAGAAAGCCGTCGAGGATGGCGCTCCGATCATCCGGGATGACAAGGAGGATCAGAAAGACAATCGCATCTATCACTGGGAGGCGGGCGACAAGGAGAGCACGGATCGCGCCTTTTCCGAAGCAGACGTCGTGGTTGAGCTCGACACCCATTATCCGCGTTCCCACCCGGCGCCGCTCGAGTGCTGCGGCTGCATAGCCGACGTGAACCCGGCGACCTCGAAGACGATGATCTACATGACCTCGCAGGCGCCGCACGCGATCCGCACTGTGTTCGCCCTCGTCACCGGGCTTCCGGAGCAGAACATCCAGATTATCTCGCCCGACATCGGCGGGGGCTTCGGCAACAAGGTGCCGGTCTACCCCGGCTACGTGGTGGCGACCGCCGCATCGCTGCTGATCGGGCAACCGGTCAAGTGGATCGAGGATCGCACCGGCAACCTTGCCTCCACCGGCTTCGCGCGCGATTTCCACATGCACGGTGAGCTGGCGCTCAAGCAGGACGGCACCATGCTCGGCCTTCGCGTGGGAATGCTCTCCGACCAGGGCTACGCCTACGCCGACGCACAACCGAGCAAGTTCAAGGCGGGCCTGTTTCACGTTGTCACGGGCTCCTATGACATGCCTGCGGCGCACGTCGTCACGGACGGCGCGTACACCAACAAGGCCCCCGGTGGGGTCGCCTACCGGTGCTCGTTCCGCATCACGGAGGCGTCGTTCCTGATCGAGCGCCTGGTGCAGAACGCGGCCTACGAGCTCGGCATGGAACCCGTCGAGCTCCGGCGCAGGAACTTCGTCCGGCCCGAGCAGTTTCCCTACACTTCTGTAACGGGATTCGTGTACGACTCCGGCGAGTACGCCAAAGCGCTGGATGTCGCGCTGGAGAAGTCGGGCTACGAGCAGCTGCGCGCCGAGCAGGAGAGGCTCCGAGCCGAAGGCAGGCTTCTCGGCATCGGGGTCGCCAGCTTCACCGAGGCCGTCGGCGCGGGTCCCAGCAGGGACTACGACATCCTCGGCATCAAGATGTTCGACTCGGCCGAGCTACGTATCCATCCGACCGGCAAGGCGATCCTCAAGCTTGGGGTCAAGTCCCAAGGGCAGGGGCACGAGACGACCTTCGCTCAGATAGTGGCCGGCGAGCTCGGCATCCCCCCCGAGGACGTGACCGTCCAGGAGGGCGACACCGACAATACGCCCTACGGATTGGGCACCTACGCGTCGCGCAGCACGCCGACGGGCGGGGCCGCCACCGCGGTCGTCGCTCGCAAGCTACGCGACAAGGCCAAGCAAATCGCCGCCCACACCCTCGAGGTGTCGGCCGATGACCTCGAATGGGAGGGTGATCGCTTCTACGTCAAGGGCGCGCCCGAGCAAGCGGCCACAATCCAGGACATCGCCTTTGCGGCCTACACGAACCACCCCCAGGGGATGGAAGCCGGGCTCGAGGGTGTGACCTACTACGATCCCCCTAACCTGACCTACCCTTTCGGGACCTACGTAGTCGCGGTTGAGGTGGACGCGCAAACCGGCGAATGGAAGGTACGCAAGGTGGTTGCCGTCGATGACTGCGGAGTGAGAATCAACCCGATGATCGTCGAGGGGCAGATCATGGGAGGCCTCACGGAAGGCTTTGCGATGTCGGCGATGCAGCAGATCACCTTCGACGAGGACGGCAACTGCATGGGCTCGAACTTCATCGACTACCTCCTACCCACTGCGTGGGAGACGCCGACCTTCGAGCTGCATGCCACCGTCACTCCTTCTCCGCACCACCCGATAGGCGCCAAGGGGGTTGGCGAGTCGGCCACGGTGGGCTCTCCGGCTGCCTTCGCCAATGCGGTCGTGGACGCCCTGGCTCATCTCGGTGTCCGCAACATCGACATGCCCCTGACCTCGGGCAAGGTGTGGGAGGCGATGCAACAAGCCCGAAGCTCGTGACCGGCGAGGTTATCCGCCGCGCCCTCGAGCTCGAGGGGGAGGGTGAGGCCTATGCCGTGGCGACGGTTGTCCGGGTGGACCGCCCGGTTTCAGCGAGGCCCGGGGACAGTGCGCTCATCACCCGGGACGGGCGGCTCGAGGGGTGGGTAGGTGGGTCGTGCGCGGAACCCGTGGTCGTGAGAGAGGCGTTGGCCGCTCTTGCCGGCGGCGCGCCGAAGCTCTTGCGGATCCGGCCCGTCGGGTCGCCGCGCGAGCCGGCTGAACCCGGGGTCGTCACCGAGGTGACCACCTGCGCCTCCGAGGGTGGCCTCGACGTCTTCGTCGAGCCGCATCTGCCCGCGCCGCGGTTGGCCGTGGCCGGCTCGTCCCCCACGGCTCGGACGATGGTTCGCCTCGCCAAGATCCTCGGCTACCGGGTGACGGCGGTCCTCGATGATCCCGCCGAGTGTCTGCCGGGGGCAGACGCCACGATCGGCTGTCGGGCACTCGCCGCCGGCGATCTGGGGCCCGAGGACGCCGTCGTGGTGGCCACGATGAGCCGCTACGACGACGAGGCGGTCGATGCAGCCCTGAAGTCGGGGGCCGGCTACGTGGGTCTGGTCGCAAGCAGGTCTCGGGGAGCACATGTGCTCGGCCTGCTCCGATCCAGGGGTCTTCCCGAGGAGCAGCTTGCGCGCGTTCGCACCCCGGCGGGCATCGATCTCGGGCCGTCCACCCAGGACGAGATCGCGCTGGCGGTCCTGACGGAGATGGTCGCCCACCGCACCCGGCGCGCCGCCGGCGGGGTGGACCGTCTGTGTGCGCCCTCCGAACAGATCACTGCGATCGATCCGGTCTGCGGCATGGAGGTCGCACTGGCCGAGAGCACCCTCTCCGCAACGCGGCTTGGCGCCACTGCCCACTTCTGCAGCCCGAATTGCCGCAAGGTCTGGTTGCAGGAGGCGCGCCCCGCGTCGGGAACCTGACCGTCTCGAGCATGGGATAGCTTCTGGGGATGGCGATCGATCTCGGGGACAAGACCGTTCTCAAGAACTACTGCGGCGGGCGGTGGGTCGAGCCGTCGTCACAAGACCGGGTCGATGTCTGGGATCCGGCAACCGGTGATGTGATCGCCAGAACGCCGTTGTCGAACGCGCACGATCTGGACAGGGCCGTCGACGCGGCGGAGCAGGCCTTCGAGCTCTGGTCGGAGGAGCCTCCGCCCCGGCGCGCCAGGATCATGTTCGCTCTCCAGCGGCTGCTCCAGGACAATCTCGAAGAGCTGGCCGAGCTCATCGTCCTCGAGAACGGAAAGGGCATCGACGAAGCGCGGGGCGACGTCCAGCGCGGCCTCGAGGTCGTGGAGTTTGCGGCCGGCGCGCCGACCCTGCTCATGGGCAGCGGGCTCGAGCAGGTGTCCCGAGGGATCGACACCGACATGTACCGCTATCCGCTCGGTGTGGTCGCCGGAATCACTCCATTCAATTTCCCGGCGATGATTCCTCTCTGGATGATGCCCCTGGCGATCGTGTGCGGCAACACCTTCATCCTGAAGCCTTCGCAACGGACCCCGCTGACCGCAGCGCGGCTCGTGGAGCTGTTCGAAGAAGCTGGGTTGCCCGCGGGTGTCCTCAACCTCGTGCACGGCGCCGGGGACACCGTCGATCTCGTTCTCGACCACCCCGGCATCAGAGCCGTGTCGTTCGTGGGGTCGGCCGCGGTGGCGCGCCACATCTACGCTCGCGCGGCGGCCAACGGGAAGCGGGTCCAGGCGCTCGCCGGCGCCAAGAACCACATGGTCCTGATGCCCGACGCCGACCTCGACTTTGCGGCCGAGGCGATCTTCTCGTCGGCCTTCTCCAACGGAGGCCAGCGCTGCCTTGCGGGCAGCGTGGGGGTGGCCGTCGGGGGGGCGGGCGACAAACTGATCGAACGGCTTGCGGCTATCGCAGAATCGGCAAAAGTGGGCCCGGGCCTCGAGGCCGACAGCGTCGTCACCCCGATCACGACCGAAGCCCACCGCCAACGGGTGAAGGGCTGGATCGACACGGGCGCCAAGGAGGGTGCTCGCGTCGTGGTCGACGGCCGCAATCAGGGCTCCGACGGCGGGTTCTGGCTCGGCCCGACGGTGCTCGACGGTGTGCGGCCCGAGATGTCGGTGGCGCAGGAGGAGATCTTCGGGCCCGTGCTCGTGGTGCAACGGAGCGACGGCCTCGACGAGGCGATCAAGACGATCAACCGCTCCCACTACGGCAATGCCGCCGTTATCTTCACGCGCGACGGGGGAGCGGCGCGTCGCTTCCGGCGCAGGGTGCACGCAGGGATGATCGGAGTCAACATCCCTGTGCCTGCCCCGATGGCGTTCTTTCCCTTCTCGGGTTGGAAGGGCTCGTTCTATGGTGACCTTCACGCCACGGGACGGGACGGCATCGACTTCTACACCGAGCGCAAGGTGATCACCACCCGCTGGCCTGAACCGCCCTCCTAAGAGCCTGGAAGCGCCTTTCCACCGTGGCCGGCGCCGCGACCGGCAACAAATGAAGCGATCTGGCGGCCATCGCTAAGTGGCCGGGCCGTGGGTGTCGATGGACGAAATGCGATGCCCGGCTGCTTCACGACCCGGGGAATAGAGGGCAGGTGCCCGCGGTTTCACCTGGTGTAATCATGTAATAAGCCGCAGGAAACAAAACCTGTCTCGAGCTTAGGAGACGTTCATGACGCAAGCTACAGAAACTCAGACGCTTCCCCTCCTTCCCCTGACAACGGGGGTCGTGCTTCCGCAGATGGTGGTAACGGTCGCCGTCGAGAGCGAGGAAGCCAACGCCGCCCTCGGCGCGGCCAAGAGCGGCGGCGACGGGTTGGTTCTGCTCGTGCCCAAGACTCCCGACGGGCGTTACGCACGCATCGGCACGGTGGCAAAAGTCGAGGATTCCGGCCAGCTCCCCAGCGGCATCGAAGCGCTGGTGCTCCGAGGCCTGTACCGCGGCGTCATCGGCACAGGCGTGGCCGGCACGGGGCCCGCCGTGTACGTCCAGGTCGAGCCCGCACCCGACCCCGACGAACACTCCGAGCATGCTCTAGAGCTGGCGCGCGAGTACCGCGCCACGGTAGAGAGCATCGTCGAATCCCGCGGGGTGCCGCAGGTTGCGGAGTTCCTGCGTGGGATCAACGAGCCCGGCGCCATGGCCGACACATCCGGCTATTCACCCGATCTGTCGTTCGATCAGAAGGTCGAGGTCCTCGAAACCCTCGACGTGGAAGCGCGTCTCACGAAGGTGCTGGAATGGGCAAAGGACACTCTTGCCGAGGTCACTCTCAAGGACAAGATCCGCAACAACGTCTCGGAGGGCATGGAGAAGACCCAGCGCGAGTTCTTCCTCCGCCAGCAGTTGCAGGCGATAAAGAAGGAGCTGGGTGAGGACGACGACGACGATGTCGTCGAGGTCTATCGAGACAAGATCGAGGCCGCCGGCATGCCCGAGGAGATCCGCAAGGAGGTAGAGCGCGAGCTCAAACGACTCGAGCGCACCAGCGAACAGAACCCCGAGCACGGCTACATCCGCAACTACCTCGACTGGATGACCGAGCTCCCGTGGGACAAGCGATCGGAGGACCGCCTCGAGATCAACGACGCGCGCGCGGTGCTCGATTCGGATCACACGGGCCTCGAAGAGGTCAAGGACCGCATCATCGAGTATCTCGCGGTGAGGAAGCTGCGTTCCGAGCGCGGAATGGGCGTCGCCGGCGGACGCGGATCGGGCGCCATAATGACACTCGTGGGCCCCCCTGGGGTGGGTAAGACCTCGCTGGGCGAATCGGTTGCGCGGGCGCTCGGCCGCAAGTTCGTGCGAGTGTCTCTCGGCGGCATCCACGACGAGGCCGAGATCAGAGGGCACCGGCGCACCTACATCGGGGCGCTTCCCGGACGCATTGTGCGCGCCCTGAAGGAAGCCGGCACCAAGAACCCCGTGTTCATGCTGGACGAGATCGACAAGGTCGGGAGCGATTGGCGCGGCGACCCGTCGTCTGCGCTTCTCGAGGTCCTCGATCCGGCTCAGAACAACTCCTTCAGAGACCACTATCTCGAGGTCGATCTCGATCTTTCCGAGGTGCTGTTCATCTGCACCGCCAACGTCGCCGAGACCATTCCGGGCCCGCTGCTCGACCGCATGGAGCTAATCAGGCTCGACGGGTACACCGAAGAGGAGAAGGTCGCCATCGCTCGCGACCATCTGCTCGCGCGGCAGCTCGAGCGCAACGGCCTGCATTCAAAGGAGGTCGAGGTCAGCGAGGACGCCCTGCGAGGGGTGGTCGCCGATTACACCCGCGAGGCGGGGGTCCGCAACCTCGAGCGTGAGCTCGGCAAGCTCCTGCGCAAGGCGGCGACCCGCATGGCGGCCCACGAGCTCGAAGCTCCGGTCGTGATCGACGGGCAGGACGTCCGAACCTTCCTCGGACGCCCCAAGTTCTTCTTCGAAGCGGCCGATCGCACCTCCACGCCGGGGGTCGCTACCGGACTGGCCGTCACCGGGTTCGGCGGGGACGTTCTGTTCATCGAGGCGTCTGGGATGGAAGGGGACCCCGGGCTGACGCTGACCGGGCAGCTCGGCGATGTCATGAAGGAGTCGGCGCAGATCGCCCTGTCGTACGTGAAGGCGCACGCATCCGAGCTCGGCATCGACCCGCAGTCGCTGGCCGGCCGCTTCCATGTCCACGTGCCCGCGGGAGCCGTGCCGAAGGACGGCCCCTCGGCGGGACTTGCCATGGTGACCGCCCTGGTCAGTCTGCTGACCGCCCGGCCCATGCGAAGCACCGTGGGCATGACGGGCGAGGTGACGCTGCAGGGACGGGCGCTGCCGATCGGCGGCGTGAAGCAGAAGGTGCTCGCGGCACACCGCGCCGGCCTCCGGGAGGTCGTCCTGCCAAAGCGCAACGAAGGCGACCTCGAAGACGTGCCGGAGGGCGCCCGCGACGAGATGACGTTCAAACTGGTGGAGGATGTCCAGGAGGCGGTTGCGTTTGCACTCGGGCAAGGCTCCGAACACGAGACGCAGGCCGCGTAGCAGCGCGTAGATCGATGCAAGTGAGAATGGTGCGATTCAGCCGTGACGCGGGCTGATGCCGGCTCCGCGGGACAAGCTCCTCCGGCAGGGCACCCGGCGCCGGACTTCACGCTGCCGAGCTCGGTTGGCGACCCTGTCACCCTGAAAGAGCTTCGGGGCAGGCCGGTGATCCTGGCCTTCTACCCGTCCGATTGGAGCCCCACGTGCAGCGATCAGATGTCGCTCTACCAGGATGTGGCGCCCGAGCTCGGACGCTTCGACGCACATCTGCGCTCGAGCGCATAGAGCAAGGCTAGCCGAGTGGGTGGTGGGTGAGAATTGTTCTCATCTTCCCCCATTCGGCGCGCCGTCCGGGTTGAAAGTAGGCCCATCGGGGCAGTAGCTTCATATACAAGGACAGCGACCCACGGAGGGGGTGGTGCGGTTCGTCTAGGCGCTTCGGTTTGATCACGCGTGCACTGCACTCAGCGGTGCGCCGACTTCAACAAGGCAACCCGAAGGGAGCCTCACATGGCAGGCAACAGGGGAGTGGCCTACATGGGCCCGGGCAAGGTCGAGGTCCAGGAGATCGACTACCCCGAGCTCCAAATGAAAGACGGTCCCGGTGTTCACCCGGACAACGTCGGGCGGAAGACCGAGCACGGCGCGATTCTGAAAGTCGTTTCGACCAACATCTGTGGAAGCGACCAGCACATGGTGCGGGGGCGAACGACCGCACCAGAGAACCTCATCCTGGGTCACGAGATCACCGGCGAAGTCGTGGAGACCGGACGCGACGTCGAGTTCATCAAGGTCGGCGACCTCGTTTCAGTGCCGTTCAACATCGCCTGCGGTCGCTGCCGCAACTGCAAGGAGCGGGCAACGGGCGTCTGCCTCAACACCAATCCGGCCCGGCCGGGCTCGGCCTACGGCTACGTCGACATGGGTGGCTGGGTCGGCGGCCAGGCCGAGTACGTCCTGACGCCGTACGCGGACTTCAACCTCCTGAAATTTCCCGACAAAGACCAGGCGCTCGAGAAGATCCTCGACCTGACGATGCTGTCGGACATCTTCCCCACGGGCTTCCACGGCGCCTACACCGCCGGGGTCGGGCCGGGATCCACCGTCTACATCGCCGGAGCCGGGCCGGTTGGTCTGGCCTCTGCGCATTCCGCGCAGTTCCTCGGCGCAGCGGTGGTCGTCGTCGGCGACATGAACCAGGATCGGCTCAACCAGGCTCGGAGCTTCGGTTGCGAGACGATCGACCTCAGCCAGGAAGGCGAGCTGCAGGACCGGCTCGAAGACCTTCTGGGCGTCCCCGAGGTCGACGCCGCGGTTGACTGTGTCGGCTTCGAGGCCCGTGGACACGGCAAGGCATCGGAAGGTGAGGCCCCCGCAACGGTGCTCAACTCGATCCAGGCGGTAACTCGTGCGGGTGGAAAGCTGGGCATACCCGGCCTCTATGTGACCGAGGACCCCGGCGCAGTCGATGAGCCCTCCAAGGTCGGCTCGCTCAGCATCCAGATAGGCATGGGCTGGTCCAAGTCGCTCGTGTTCACCACCGGCCAATGTCCGGTGATGAAGTATCACCGCGAGCTCATGCAGGCGATCCTGCACGACAGGGTGCAGATCGCAAAGGCGGTCAACGCCACCGTAATCACGCTCGACGAGGCGCCGCAGGGCTACCAGGACTTCGACAAGGGAGCCAGCAAGAAGTACGTGATCGATCCGAACGGGATGATCAACGCGTAGGTAGAGCGCTGTATGCGGTGGGCGGCGGGGGCTGCAGAAGGCGGCCCTCCCGCCCACCAAGCGCCCTACAACTAAGTCTGCGACAGGCGCGGCTCCTGTTCGAGGTCGCTCAAGCCGTTCCACGCAAGATTGACGAGGTGGGCGGCGACCTGGTCGCGTGACGGTTTCTTCACATCCAGCCACCACTGGCCCACCAGCGCCACCATTCCCACAAGCGCGTGTGAATAGAGAGGCGCCAGCTTCGGGTTGAAGCCGCGCTCTTTGAACTCGGCAACGAAAATGTATTCGACCTGCGATGCCATGTCGCCGATAAGGCTGGCCAGGGTACCCGAGGTGCTGGTGACGGGGGAGTCGCGCACCAGGATGCGGAAGCCGTCCTGCTCCTCTTCGATGTACGACAGGAAGGCACATGCGGCTTGCTCGAGCATGGCACGGGGCTGGGTTGCGTCCAGCGCCTCGGTGATTCGTCCAAGCAGCCGTTGCACCTCCCGGTGCACGATCACCGCGTAGAGCCCCTCTTTGCCGCTGAAATGCTCGTAGATGACCGGCTTCGTGATCTTGGCTCGCTGTGCAATCTCTTCGATTGACGCGGCCTCGAAGCCGCGCTCCGCGAACAGCGCCCTGCCCACGTCCAAGAGCTGCTCGCGCCGCTCCTGACCGGTCATCCGGACCCGCCGTTTGTCAGCCATGGTGGTTGGCGAGTCCTCTCATGGACGGGCGTCCCTGAGCCGGAGCGCCCAGGGATTTACCTTCGTGTCAGCGCTTCTTGGCGTCGAGTTGCTTGGGGCTCGGAAGCTTTACGTTCCTTACCCAGCCGAGCCTCTCGAAGCCCCGGATCACCAGGGCACTCAGGTCGAGTTGGCCTTTGCCGATGCCGTGGCGCGCCGAGGTGGGAAAGGCGTGATGATTGTTGTGCCACGACTCCCCGAACGAGATGAACGACAGCAGCCAGTTGTTGGTGCTGAAGTCGCGGGTGTTGAACGGCGTCTTTCCGTAGAAGTGACAGATCGAGTTGACACTCCAGGTCACGTGGTGGAGAAGGAAGACCCGCGCCAGGCTGCCCCAGAGGAACGCCGTGAGCGCGCCTTGCCAGGTCTGCGTTATGGCAAGTCCGAGAAGCGGCGGGATGCCGAGGGTCGCGAGGATCAGCCACGGAAACGCCTTGTCGATCTTCACCATCGCGGGCTCCTTGAGCAGGTCGGGTGCCCATCTTTCGTGCGAAGTCTTCTCGGGGTCGAACAGCCACCCCATGTGGGCGTGCCACAGCCCCTTGGCAACACCCTTCAGGCCGGGACCTTCGTCCAGGTGAGGGGAATGCGGGTCGCCCTCTTTGTCGGCGAAGGCATGGTGACGGCGATGGGCCGACACCCACGCGATCACCGAACCTTCGATGGACATGGAGCCCGCAACGGCAAGCAGGGCGCGCAGCGCCGGCTTGGACTCGAAGCTTCCATGGGTGAGCATCCGGTGGTAACCGACGGTGACGCCGAGGCCGGTGAAGACGTACATGCCCAGGAATATGCCTGCGTCCACCATGCTCAGGCCGTTGCCCCACAGGGACCACACGGCGAGAGCGAATCCCACGAACGGCAGGATGGAGGTGACTAGAATGGTTCGCCGCTGGAAACGCGCCTGCTTTTCGTCGAGCAGGATGACTCCGGGGGCCTTCTGGGATGCTGGGCCGCCCCCGGATACCGGGCGTTCCATTACCGAGTTGCTCATGATCACCGTCCCCTGATTAGGAAGCTGCACTGGCACCTACGCTTACGTAACCGTAACTTACCACGTCTCGTGGAACTGGGACGGTGGATGGGGAGCGGTTGTCGCCAAGAGTAGCGATCGTCGATTCTTACCCGCGGAGTACCTCACCTATTCCGGGTGGGCGAACCCGTGGCCGCCCCGGCGGCGACCGGGTCTTTGGGCCTTCGCCGGGGCGTCCCTTCGAGCGTCAGTTTCGGGACCAGGGGTGCGGTGGCCGGGTTCGAGCCGTACACCAACAGCGCCAGCATCACTCCGTACACGGGGAGGTGACCGATCAGCTCGCTGGAGCCGAAATAGAACAGCGTCGCGTTGAACGGGACCCCTGCCGCGATCACGGCGATCTGAGGCAATGCCCCTGAGATGACCAGCAAGCCGAACAGGAGCTCGATCCCACCGGCCAGCCGGATGAAGGCGATGTCGCCGACGTCGAGACCAATCGTGTGCAGGATGTTGAAGGCCGGATAGCGCTCGAGGAACGCCAGGGCGAGGTCCGGACGCGCCAGCTTCTCGGTGAAGGCCAATACCACCAGCGCACCGCCGACCAGCACGCGGAGACCGAGCAAGGCCCCCGTGAGGGTGCGCGCAGGGGGGTCGACCGTGCCTCCGGGCCTGTGGTCGTCGGGCGGAAGGAGCGCAAGGAACAGGGCGATGCCGAGGAGGTCGATCCGCTCCAGGATCGGGACGATCCCGTAGCCGGCGATCCCGAGTGGCCCCGAGGCAACCAGAAGCCACGCGGCAGGTCTGATCCCGTAACCCGAGATGAGCCAAATTCCGGTTATCCCCTCGAGCAGCGCGAGGAAGGTGCCGGAGACCCCGTGCGGGAGCTCCAGGGCGGGGGCGAGGTAGGAGCCACTGGCCGCCTGCGCCAATAGCGACACGCCCGCATGGACCGCCAGCAGGCGCGGGACCCAGGGGCTGAGCCGCCCGAGAGGGTGAAGGAAGGGCAGCTCCGGACGCGGCACCCGGGAGGCCAGTAGCCTCCATGCGATGGCCGCCGCGACGACTGCGGCGATGGTCAGCAGGGTCGCCGGGCTGAGGGTGAAAGCCAACGAGTACGGCGGCCGGTCGTCGGTGAACCAGGTCTCGTGCGCCAGGGGCGGCATGGTGTGTGTGTACCCGGGCGTTAGGACGCCCGGCGTCCGGCGCGCCGCCGAACGTAGTCCTGCACGATGACCTCTCCGATGTCCGATGAGCGCGCCGGGAAGACCTGGCCTCCGGTCAGCTTCGCAAGGCGGTCCATGAACGCAACCAGGCCTGGTGAGTGCTCGAGCATGAAGACGTTGATCGAGATGCTCATCCGGGCGAGGCGCGCCGCTTCCCGGAGCGTCTTCTCGATGGTGATCGCCACCGGCGGCCAGTTGAAGAAGACGTCTTCGCCGTCGAGGTGGGCGGTCGGCTCGCCGTCGGTCACCATGATGACCTGCTTGATTCCCCTGGGATCGTCGGCCAGCAACCGGCGCGCCAGAATGAAGGCGTGCTGCATGTTGGTGCCGTGCACATGCTCCCATCCAGCCACCGCCAGATCGGGCGGCTTCATCTGCCGGGCGTAGTCGGAGAAGCCGATCAGATAGAGGCTGTCCTGTGGGTACTTGCCCTCGATGAGCGCATTCATCGCCAAGGCCATCCGCTTGGCGGGGACCCAGTGGCCGCCGAGCGGCATGGAGAAGGACAAGTCCAGGAGCAGAGCGGTGGCCGTGCGCGGGCGCGACTCGGTTTCGATCACTTCGAAGTCGTCCACCGACAGCCGAACCGTGCGGCTCGGCGGACCTCCGTCCGGACCGCCGGCGACAGGCCCGGTCCGAGTAACCGCGTTGTAGACCGTGCGCTCGACCGAGATGGGGTCGGAGTCGCCGAAGACCCAGGGTTTCGTCGCCCCGGTGACCTCGGCCTGGCCGCCCCGGGCTCGGTGGCTGGGCTCTCTGCGGATGCGCTCGAGCACCTTCGTAAGAGATCTCTCCCCGAGCAGGCGCGCACCCCGGGCGGTGAGCTCGAGCCGGCCGCGGCTGCGGTTCACTAGCCCCGCCCTCTCGAGCGCCCGTTCGATCTCCTTGAGACGCTCCAGATCCCCGACCGCATCGTCGCCGAGGGCGCTCCGCAGCCTGTCTTCGTCGATGTCGTCCAGCGTGGCCCCGGCGTAGTCACCGCGCACGGCGGCCTCGAGATCTTCGAGGTCGCCCATCCGCTCGATGGCGTCGACCGCGGCGGACATGGGGACGACCTCGTCGCCCGAGCCGGAGGCGTCCTGATCCCACGGTAGCTCTGGCATGAGCTGTCGCAGCTGACCGCTCAGCCGGTCGACCTGCCAGGCGAGATCGAGGTCCGCCAGCACCGCTGAGGCGAGCTCGGCGAGCTCCTGGCGCTGTCCCGGTGACAGGCTCGCCATCAGCCGGCTCATTGCGGCCATTCGCCCTGCCATTGCCTTCAGGAGCTCGTCGAGCGAGCGTGGCCCCTCGGGGAAGAGCTCCCCGTGCTGCTCCATGAAGGCGTCGAAGTCGTACTCTTCGCCGCGGCCCCTCCTGGCGAGCATGACGTTGAGATCGGCGAGCATGTCCTTTACCCGCTCGAGGCTCTCGGGCTCCATGTCCTTCAGCCCGCCGGCGAGCTGATCGAAGTAGGCGTCCAGCACCTCCCGGCGCAGCGCTTGGACGAGCTCCCGGAAGCGAGCCCCTGCATCGGGGGATGCCCACCTGTAGCCGGACAGGTCCCTGATCGCCCCCGCCGGGTGCCCGGGAAGGGCGTCGAGCACCGCTTCCTGGAAGCGGGCCTCCTCGTGATCGAGCTGCGCGAGCTCGAGCCGCTCGATGTCAAGGATTTCGTCCAACCGCCTGCGCACGTCCTCCAGTGGCCCGGCCAGGTTCAGACCCTCGGCCGAGCGGCGCCGTGCCTCCTGCAGGCGGCGTCCGAGCGCCTCGAGCCCCCCGAACCGCCCCTGAAGTCCGTGCTCCTGCAGGCGGCGCAGAGCCTCGCCTGCGCCCGATCCCTCGAAGACGTCCTTCGACATCGCCTCGAGAACCTCCCCCACGTCGACGTCGAAGCCGAAGGGGTCCCCCTCGCCGTCCCATCGGAGATAACGGAAGCGCGCCACCTCAGAGGTCCCCGAAGACGAACCCGCCGCCGGCGGCGGACTCCTTGTTCAGGCGCTTGCCGAGATGGAGCCCCTCGAGCGTGAACTCGAGGGCGCCGGCCACCCCGGCCGGACTCTCTTCGGTGACACCCAGCCGCCGGGTGAAGCGGTCGAGACCCGGCACCGCCCGCGGATCTCCGCCGGCGCCCACGCCGAACTGGGCCAGGAAGTCGGCCGAGCTCATGGAGTCGGAGGTGTCGACCGTCAACCCGGCCTCGAAGCGCTCGAGCAAGGGCGTGAAGTTCTCGCCTCCGAGCCGGGCTCTCCAGACCAGCGCGACCGCCTTCTTCAGCGCACGGGCGAGGATCTCCGGCTCCCGTCCCTCCTCGAGCGAGTCGAATTCGATCCGCCCGACCGAGGCCGGGAGAACCGACCAGAGGTCGACCATGCGCGGCAGCGCTTCGGGCTCACCGGCCCGAACCGAGCGCCTCAGCGCGCTCGCACCCATCGTCTCCAGCGCCCCGATCGAAAAACGGACGGAGACTCCGCTGCGCTGGTTGATCTGTGTGCTGGCCCTGAGCTGAGCGGCGAAGGCCGCGACCACCTCTTTCAGATGCCGGGGGACCGTTACCGGGATGCCCTGGGGTGGAGGGGCGGCCTCCTGCTCCATGATCGCTATCTCGTCTTCCATGGCGGACGGATAGTGGGTGCGGACCTGGCTGCCGAAGCGGTCCTTCAGGGGAGTGATGATCCGGCCGCGGTGCGTGTAGTCCTCCGGGTTCGCGCTGGCTACCAGCATGAGATCAAGCGGAAGCCGGATGTTGTAACCGCGTACCTGCACATCTCGCTCCTCGAGGATGTTCAACAATGAGACCTGGATTCGCTCGGGAAGGTCGGGGAGCTCGTTGACGGCGAAGATCCCCCGATTGGTGCGGGGGATGAGGCCGTAGTGGATCGTGAGCTCGTCACTCAGGTAGCGTCCCTCGGCGACCCGGATGGGATCGACGTCGCCGATAAGGTCGGCGACGGCCGTGTCGGGCGTGGCCAGCTTCTCGGAGTAGCGCCGGTCTCGGCCGATCCACTCGATCGGGGTGGCGTCGCCCAGCTCGGCCACCAGCTCGCGACAGCGACGGCAGATGGGCCGGTAGGGGTGGTCGTTGACCTCACATCCGGCGACCGCGGGGACCGTGGCGTCGAGCAGTTGGGTGAGGCCTCGGATCAGGCGGCTCTTGGCTTGTCCCCTCTCGCCCAGAAGGATGATGTCGTGCCCGGCGAGGATGGCCCGTTCGACCGTGGGGAGGACCGAGTCGTCGTAGCCGACGAAACCGGAGAAGACCTCGGACCCCGACCTCAGCCGGACGAGGAGATTGGTCTGGAGCTCCTGCTTGACCGTGCGATCCGGATACTGCGCCGTCCGCAGCTCGCCCAGGGTGGCGGGTGAAGTCATCGGGGGCAGCCTACCGGGGGCTCGAGGAAGACGTGGAACCGAGATTTGCATAAAACTCAGAAATCAGTATATTATGCGTGCCCATGGGGACAACGGTAAAGATTCTCGGGGCATCGGGATACAGCGGCGGGGAGGTTGCGCGCCTGGTCGCCGGGCATCCCTGCCTCGACCTCGCGGTCGCGGCGGCGGACCGGCGCGCCGGACAGACCCTCGCCGGGGCCCATCCCCACCTGGCGGGCGCCGGTGACCTCCGGCTGGTGGGGCTCGAGGACGCTCTCGGCGCGCCGGGCGACGTGTGTTTCTCCTGTCTGCCCTCGGGCGAGCTCGGCGATCGCCTGACCCGCCTCAAGGCCGAGATCGTCATCGACCTGTCGGACGAGTTCCGCGCCGGCCAATGGCTCTACGGGCTGACCGAGTTCGTGCGCGATGGGCTGCGGGGCGCCTCGAAAGTGGCGAATCCGGGTTGCTATCCGACCGCGGCGCTCTTGTGCCTTCTGCCCTTTGCGCGGGCGGGGACCATCACCGGCCCGGTGATCATCGATGCGATCTCTGGCGTTTCGGGGGCGGGTCGGCGCGCCGAGGATCACCTTCTATTGAGTGCGGGCGCGGGGAATGTCACCGCCTACGGCACCACCGCACATCGCCATATCCCGGAGATCGAGCTCGCGCTGTCCAGCCTGGGCGGGCTCGACACCACGGTTTCGTTCACACCGCATCTGGCGCCCATGCCGCGGGGAGTCCTGGTGACCGCCCGGGCGGGCCTGCGAGCCTCGATGGACGATGGCGACGCGCTGGACATTCTTCGATCGCTCTATGGAGACGAACAGCTCATCGAGGTGCTCGAAGGCTGGCCCGCAACCAAGCCTGTGGCAGGTACCGGCCGCGCCCACGTATCGGCGCGAGTGGATGCGCGCAACCGCCTGCTTATTGCATCGGCTGCAATCGACAATCTCGGGAAAGGGGCGGCGGGCCAGGCGCTCCAGAACGCAAACGTGATCCTGGGCATCGAGGAAGCGACGGGTCTGGGGTCCTACGGAGTGTGGCCGTGAGGTGGCCCGGAGGGTTTGCCGGCGCGGGAGTGGCCTGCGGCATCAAAGCCGCCGGGAGGCTCGACCTCGGGCTGATCGTGGCGGAGGAAGGTGTTCCGTGGGCCGGGACCTTTACGGCCAACGGCGCGGCCGCTTCGTGCGTGCGTCACTGCAGGTCGTTGCTGGGCCGGACGACGCGGGCAGTCGTCGTCAACAGCGGGAACGCAAACGCATGCACCGGGGAAGCAGGGAGTCGCGCGGTCACGGTTGTCAGCGAGGAGGTGGCCCGCGGGGTTGGGTGTCTGCCCCAAGAGGTCCTGGTTGCCTCGACGGGTCCGATCGGAGTGCCGTTCCCGACCGAATTGCTGGTGGGGGCACTTCCCCGAGCGGTGGGCTCCCTGTCCGGGGAGGTCGGTCCATTCGCCGCCTCGATCCTGACGACCGATACGGGGACAAAGACGGCTCAGATCGACCTCGGTGGCGCATCCATCACCGGCGTTGCAAAAGGTGCAGGGATGCTTGCGCCGAACATGGCAACGATGCTGGCCTTCATCGTGACCGACGCACGCATACCCACAGAACTTCTGCAGTCGATCTTCTCGGACACGGTGGCTCGCACTTTCAACCGCGTGGTGGTCGACGGCTGCGAGAGCACCAACGACTCGGCCTTCCTGTTGTCCAGTTGCCGGGGAGAGCGCGTCGATTCCGAGCGTTTGGCGAGGGGCTTGCACGAGGTGTGCTCGGACCTTTCACGGCAAATGGCGCGCGACGGTGAGGGGGCCACGAGATGCTTCGAGGTCGGCGTGGCCGGGGCGAAGAACGAAGCATCCGCCGTGGCGCTCGGACGCGCTGTGGCCTCATCCGCGCTATGGCGCGCCGCGGTCAACGGCGCCGATCCCGACTGGGGACGTATCGTCGCGGCCCTGGGGTCTGTTGACCGCTCCCTGGACCTTGCCGCTCTCACCCTTTCCATAGGCGATGTGCAGCTGTTGAGGAAGGGCCAGCCGACGGGCCTACAGAAGGACGCGGAGCGAGTCATGCAGGCCAGGGACTTCGACGTCACCTGTGAGGTGGGTGCAGGAGACGCCTCGGCACGCATCCTGTCCGCGGACATGTCGTGCGACTACGTCCGCATCAATGCGCACGGGTCGACGTGACTAGGGCCGACGTGACTCGGCTCGGCGGGACAGATTTCGCCGCGGTGCAAGTCGAGGCTCACGAAAAGGCGCGCATCCTGATCGAGGCGCTGCCCTATATCCGTCTTTACCGGGGAAAGACCGTCGTGGTGAAGATCGGAGGGGCGGCGCTCGATGAGCCGGCGATGGCAGCGCGAGTGGCCCAGGACCTAACGCTGATGGATCTCGTCGGGATCAACCTGATCGTGATCCACGGCGGGGGCCCGCAGGTGTCACAGGCGATGACGGAGGCAGGAATCGCTCCCCGGTTCATCAACGGCCTGCGCGTGACGGACGACGCTTCGATGGAAGTGGTCAGGCGGGTATTGATCGGATCGATCAACAACTCACTCGTTGGGAGGCTGTGTGAATCGGGACTCGAGGCGGTCGGGCTCTCGGGCACCGATGCCGGGCTGATCCGGGCAGAGCCCGTCACGGGGCAGGCCGGTCGAAATCTCGGGCGCGTGGGCCGTGTCGTGGGAGTCAACACCGCGCTGCTTTCTTCTCTGTTGAAGGACGGCTACACGCCGGTGATCGCATCGGTTGCGATGAACCGAGACGGCAGCGGAGCCCTCAACATCAATGCGGATGCAGTCGCGGGAGCGATCGCGGCCACGATGTCGGCGGCGAAGCTCATCTATCTCACCAACGTCGAGGGCTTGTATCGAGACTTCGGAGACTCGCAGTCGTTGATCCCCGGGCTGACTCTCGCTGAGCTCGCAGCCATGTCGTCGGGGATCTCGGCCGGCATGGGCCCAAAGGTGGCCTCGGTCATCCATGCATTGGAATCAGGCGTCGGAAAGGCGCACATTCTGGACGGGCGAGTCGAACACGCCCTCTTGCTGGAGATCTTCACGGAAAAAGGAATTGGGACTCAGGTGATTGCATGAGCACAACGGAGATCATTGCCGGCACCCCCGACTACACGATGCGGACCTACAAGCGTTGGCCCATCGAAATCGTTTCGGGGCGCGGCTCGGCTGTGACCGATTCGGATGGGCGCACCTATATCGATCTCGTGGCGGGGATAGCGGTTGCGAGTGTGGGCCACGCCCACCCGAAGGTGACCGAAGCGATTTCCGATCAGGCAGCGCGGCTGGTCCACGTCTCGAACTTGTACGGGACGCGTGCGCAGCTATTGCTGGCCGAACGGCTCGCATATCTGAGCCCTGGGATGTTCTCCTTCTTCGTCAACTCGGGGGCGGAGGCGATCGAGTGCGCACTGAAGCTTGCACGCAAATGGAGCGGCCCGGACAAGAGCCGGGTCGTCGCCGCGGCCGGGGGATTTCATGGGCGCACCTTCGGGGCACTGGCGGCAACAGGGCAGCCGGCAAAGCAGACACCTTTTGCCCCCATGCTGACCGGCTTCAGCCACGTCCCGTTCGGTGATCCGGCCGCGCTCGGGGCCGCCATGGGACCAGACGTCGCGGCGGTGATCCTGGAGCCCATTCAAGGCGAAGCGGGCGTGATCGTGCCTCCGCAGGAGTACCTCGGCGCGGCGCGGGAATTGTGCGACAGCTGGGGCGCCATGTTGATCTTGGACGAGATCCAAACCGGGTTGGGCCGGACGGGACGTTGGTTCGCGCACCAGCACGACGGGGTCATACCCGACGTCATGTGTCTCGCGAAGGCGCTCGCAGCAGGGCTTCCCATGGGAGTGTGTCTTGCGAGTTCCGATATAGCGGCCGCCTTCTCCCTGGGGGATCATGGGACGACATTCGGCGGCGGACCGGTCCAGTCGGCGGCGGCTCTGGCCGTGTTGGACATCATCGAGTCGGAGGGGCTCGTCGAGCGATCACGTCTTGTCGGCGAGCGCGTTGCATCGCAACTGCGGGCAAAGCTGCCCGACGGCGCCATCGTGCGAGGGCGAGGGCTGATGATCGGCATCGAATGGCCGCACCCGGTGGCGCGCGAAGTCGCAAGCGTCGCCCTCGCACGGGGCGTGCTGGTCAATGACGCAACCCCGAGTGTCATACGCCTGACGCCTCCGCTTGTCATCTCGGACGATGAGATCGATGCCGCCGTCGAGGTACTGGTGGGAGTGGGCCATGAAGTCGCAGCGGCTTAGGGACCTCTACGGGCTGCTCCACAAGGGCCGAGCCGCAAGCCAGGAGGTTTTGGTGCAGGAGCTGCGCTCCGCAGGCCACGAGGTCACTCAGGCCACGGTGTCGCGCGATCTGCGCACCCTCGGAGCACTCAAGGTGAGGGTGGACGGTGAGCTCGCCTACCGGCTCCCGGACGACGTTCCGAGCGCCGTCGGAGGCGAGTTCACGGCCCGCAATCTCGCCCGCGTGTTGAACGAGTTTGCGGTCGACATCCGCCCGGCCGGCTCTCTCGTCATCGTCTCGACGCCGCCAGGGCATGCGGGGGCCGTGGCCCGGGCACTCGACCTTGCCCCCGTCGACGGAGTAATGGGCACGCTCGCAGGAGACGACACGATCTTCGTCGCCACTGCCGACGCCGGCTCCGCCAAGAGGCTCGCCCGCAGATGGCTCAACGCAGCCGAGGGGAGCATGTCTGAGCATGTCTGAGCATGTCAAGGATGGATTCGAAGGAGGAGGCCATTCCATGAAGCGCGTCGTACTCGCATACTCGGGCGGACTCGACACCTCGGTGGCCATTCCATGGCTGGCAGAGCAGGGCTGGGATGTCATTGCCGTCGCGGTCGATGTAGGTCAGGGAGAAGACCTCGAGACCACCGCCAAGCGCGCTTTACTCCTCGGCGCTGTGGAGGCGCGCCTCGAAGACGTGCGCGAGCGATTCGTGGAGGGCTATGTTGTCCCTGCTCTCCATATGAACGCGCTCTATCAGAATCGTTACCCGTTGGTCTCGGCGCTGTCCCGGCCGTTGATCTCCGAAGTGCTGGTGCGGGTGGCGCGTGAAACGGGGGCGAGCGCAATAGCGCACGGTTGCACCGGAAAGGGCAACGATCAGGTTCGCTTCGAGGCCTCATTGTCCTCGCTTGACCCCGGCATGGAGGTCCTCGCGCCCATACGTGACTGGGACATGTCCCGTGCAGACACCATCACCTATGCCGAAGAGCGCGCCCTGCCGATCAACACGACCAAGTCGTCGCCCTACTCGATCGACGCCAACCTGTGGGGCCGCAGCATCGAGTGCGGGGTGTTGGAAGACCCCTGGAGCGGCGCGCCGGAAGACATCTTCGAGTTGACCGCAGTGGAGCCCGGCGCTCCGCCGTCCATCGAGGTGGAGGTGGGCTTCAGCGGCGGGGTGCCGGTGACTCTGGACGGGCAGGAGCTTGGCGCGCCGGATGTGATCGAAAGGCTCGGCCGGATCGCGGGTGGCTACGGTTTTGGGCGCATCGACATGATCGAGGATCGCCTCGTGGGCATCAAGTCGCGCGAGATCTACGAAGCCCCCTCCGCACTCGCTCTCATCGCGGCGCATGTCGACCTCGAATCCATGACCCTCGAGCGGGGACTGGCCGCGGAGAAACGCCGGCTGGAGCCGGTGTGGGCCGAGCTCGTCTACAAGGGCCTGTGGTTCTCGCCTCTGAGGGACGCGCTGGATTCCTTTGCCCGCACCAGTCAGCGTTCGGTCTCGGGCGAGGTGCGCATGCGGATCAGCCCCGGTGTCTGCACCCCGGTCGGCCGCAGGTCGGGGAACTCGCTCTACAACCATGCGCTGGCGACCTACGGGGAAGACGATGCATTCGATCAGGCGGATGCAGCCGCCTTCACGCGGCTGTGGAGTCTGCCGACGACCGAGTGGGCGAAGGTGACGCGCTCTGGCGGCTGAGAAAGACTCGGTCCTCTGGGCCGGCCGGTTCACCTCGGGCCCCCACCCGGATCTGGTGCGGCTCTCGGCCTCGACCGATATCGACATGTGTTTGCTCCCGCACGACGTTGCGGCCACCAGGGCACACGCACAGGTGCTGGCGGGCGCGGAGCTGCTGACCGATGACGAGGTCGAGCTGATCGAGGGTGCCCTCGGAGCAATCGAGGCCCGGTGGCGCGCCGGAGCGTTGGTGGTGGAAGGCGACGAGGATGTCCATTCTCTGGTCGAGCGGCTTCTTACCCAGGAGCTCGGCGACCTGGGGGCGCGCATCCATGCAGGGCGCAGCCGCAACGATCTGGTCGCCACCGATCTGCGCTTGTGGTGCCGGGCCGAGGCCGACGTCGTGATCGGGCGAATCGTCGGGCTGGTCGAGGTCCTTGGGCGGGTCGCCGCCCCTCACGCTCACACGGTCATGCCCGGCTACACGCACCTCCAGCGCGCCCAGCCGGTGTCCTTGGCGTTCCATCTTCTTGCGCACGGTTTCGCCCTGGTACGCGACGGCTGGCGCTTCGTGTCGGCGAGGGACGCGGCCGACGTTTCGCCTCTGGGAGCGGGCGCTCTCGGGGGCAACACACTCGGGCTCGATCCGTCTCTCGGCGCCTCCGCTCTCGGGTTCGAAACAGCGTTCGACAATGCGATGGACGCGGTGTCACAGCGCGACTTCGCCTGTGACTTCCTCTACGCCGGCGCGTTGTGCGGCGTGCATCTGTCGCGCCTGGCGGAGGAGATCGTGCTATGGACTTCGGCGGAGTTCGGCTTTGCTCGCTTGCCCGATGAGTGGTCGACGGGTTCGAGCATGATGCCGCAGAAGCGCAATCCCGATCTTGCCGAGCTCATTCGCGGGCGCACCGCAGGAGGCATAGGCGACCTGGCTGCTTTGTTGACCCTGCTCAAGGGGCTGCCGCTGGCCTACAACCGCGATCTGCAGGAGGACAAGGTGGCATTGTTCTCCGGCGCGGGGCGCGTGCGGAGAGGCCTCGAGGGGATGACGGCATTGGTCGGCGCACTGAGCTTCGATGCGGACCGGCTTGCGGGGGCGGCGACCGGGACCACGATGTGGGCGACCGACGTCGCCGAGCGCCTCGTCGCGCGCGGGGTGCCGTTCCGGACTGCGCACGAGGCCGTCGGCGGGCTCGTGGCGGATCTGGAAAGACGTGGGATCGGTCTGGGCGACGCCCCGGTCGACCTGCTGAAGTCGCATCACGGCCTGCTCGAGCCGCACGACCGGTACCTCGCCGACCCCCAGGCGGGGTTGAGGGCCCGCTCGAGCGCGGGAGGCGCCTCGCCGGAGAGGGTGGGGGAGCAGCTGCGCCGCCTCGAGGAGGTCGGAGAGGCGCTGGGAGCGTCCATTGCACCTTGATGCCCGGTTTCCGGGCTCGAGAGTGCAAGGGAGGGGCTGGCGTGACGCCGGGGGAGCCCACCCTCGGGTGTTTGACGGAACGCCCCGCAGTACATACAATCACCCACGCTGTACTCAACGGAAAGGCATCGGAGTGTCCAACTTCTTCCACGGGGCGTTCGCCTAGGCATCGGTTTCGCGACCAACCGCCCAAGGCGACCCGCCGGCCTGCAATGTGCCGGCGGTTTTTTTTGCTCGGAAAGTGTGGCAAGGACGGATCCCTCGAGTCTGGCCGTTAGAACCTTGGAAACTCCATAGCGAGCGCGAGCATCAATACCAAGTTGTTAAGAGCGTACGGTGGATGCCTTGGCGCTAGGAGCCGACGAAGGACGCGGTAGGCTGCGAAAAGCCCCGGGAAGGAGCCAAACATCCATTGATCCGGGGATGTCCGAATGGGGAAACCCACCAGTGGTCATGCGCTGGTACCCAGGTCTGAATACATAGGGCCTGTGGAGGGAACCGGGGGAACTGAAACATCTCAGTACCCTGAGGAAGAGAAAGCAAATAGCGAGTCCCTGAGTAGCGGCGAGCGAAACGGGATCAGCCCAAACCTTTGTGGTGTTAAAGCTTGGCGGCGTTGCCACATCGGGGTTGTGGGACCCATCTGATCGGGCGCCAGACCGATCGGGGAGTTACAAAGTCAGCGGTTAGACGAACTTTCTGGACAGTTAGGCCAAAGAAGGTAATAGCCCTGTAGTCGAAAACCGACTGACCTCCCGATGGAGTTCCCAAGTAGTACGGAGCCCGAGGAATTCCGTGCGAATCTGCGAGGCCCACCTCGTAAGGCTAACTACTCCCTAGCGACCGATAGTGAACCAGTACCGTGAGGGAAAGGTGAAAAGTACCCCGGGAGGGGAGTGAAATAGTACCTGAAACCGTGCGCTTACAAGCAGTCGGAGGATTCGTGTTTGGGTCAAACCAAGCAGATCTGACGGCGTGCCTTTTGAAGAATGAGCCGGCGAGTTAGTGGTGCGTGGCAAGGTTAAGGAGAGATCCGGAGCCGTAGCGAAAGCGAGTCTGAATAGGGCGAATCAGTCGCGTGCTCTAGACCCGAAGCCGGGTGATCTATCCATGGGCAGGGTGAAGCGGAGGTAAGACTCCGTGGAGGCCCGAACCCACCAGGGTTGAAAACCTGGGGGATGACCTGTGGATAGGGGTGAAAGGCCAATCAAACCCGGTGATAGCTGGTTCTCCCCGAAATGCATTTAGGTGCAGCGTCAGGTGTTCAGTATCGGTGGTAGAGCACTGGATGGGCTAGGGGGCCAACAAGCTTACCGAACTCAGCCAAACTCCGAATGCCGATACCTCAGAGCCTGGCAGTGAGACTGCGGGGGATAAGCTCCGTAGTCGAGAGGGAAACAGCCCAGACCGCCAGCTAAGGTCCCTAATCTTCGCTAAGTGGGAAAGGATGTGGAGTTGCACAGACAGCCAGGAGGTTGGCTTAGAAGCAGCCACCCTTGAAAGAGTGCGTAACAGCTCACTGGTCGAGTGGTTCCGCGCCGACAATGTAGCGGGGCTAAGCGAAGTACCGAAGCTGCGGGATTGTTGTCCTTTTAGGACGATGATCGGTAGGGGAGCGTTGTAACAACTGCGAAGCGGGTCCGTAAGGCACCGTGGAGTGGTTACAAGTGCGAATGCCGGCATGAGTAGCGAAACGGGAGCGAGAAACTCCCGCGCCGTATGTCCAAGGGTTCCTGGGGAAGGTTAATCCGCCCAGGGTAAGTCGGGACCTAAGCCGAGGCCGAGAGGCGTAGGCGATGGACAACTGGTTGATATTCCAGTACCACCACATGCGCGCCCACCCCGAATCCA
>JACDDL010000100.1 GCA_013817045.1 Actinomycetota bacterium
CAGAGGACTTCATAGCTCCAAGAGCGAGCCATTGGCCTCCCTCAGAGCCTTCTTGCATCCCATCCACCTGAATCTGCAACGCACGACGTGCGCGTTCTCAGACGCCCTTTGTTGCTCACTCACCTAGCGCTCAAGCTCCTGCTGCAATGCCGCCAGGAGATGGCTGCGCTCGAGAGGGCGGCATTCTCGTTCTTCTCGGCGCGTGTCGGCTGGAGTCGGCGGGGAGCACTCACCGCGTTGGACAAGCCACCACCTCCGAACGATGAAGAACGCCGCCTCACGCAAAGCCTCGTGGCCCAATACCTCGACAAGCAGAAGACCTACATCGCACGTCTCCACGCGCAGTGCCCTCAATCGGCACCCCTCAGGGACGCGATCGACCATCTCGATCAAGGCGGCTTGCTGCGCGCCGACGAGATCACTCGGCTCCCCGGATTGGCGGCCGCGCACCGAAACGGCGCTTCCGATCTGCTCGAGCGCCAGCGCGCCTATCTCTCGTGGCGGGCTCAGGAGGTTGAAAGGCAGCGGATGAGAAGACGGGCACTTTCTCGTCTGCTGTTCGACTTCCAGCGCGCCGCCCACGAGCTCGACCTCGAGCACCTGTGGTTCTGCAGGCGGTGCCGCCAGATCGTCGTCCCCACCGGGCGCGCCCTCACAAACGGAACCCCACCCGACTGCTGCTTTTGCCGCCTGCGGGCTGAGGCCGACCTTCCAGAGGCGCTGAGGATGGGAGTCGTCCGGCCGGACGAGGACGGCTTCTGGAGCGTGTGTCACCTTCCCGTGCCAGCATGGGTGACGAAGGAAGCCCAAAGGCCGCTCGTACGGAGCGCCAGAATGGAAGAGGAGTGGTGGGCATGAGGATCGCGACCTACACCCGCATCTCGACCGACGAGGACAACCAGCCGTTCTCTTTGGGCGCGCAGCAGGATCGCCTCGACGCCTACTGCAAGTCACAGGACGCGTGGAGAGTCGTGGCGCGCTATTCCGATCAGGCGTCGGGCGCGTCGCTGGAGCGGGAGGGCCTTCAGCACGCGCTCGCGGATGCGACCAAGGGCGTGTATGAGCTTCTGCTCGTGCATCGCGTCGACCGACTGTCGAGAAACGTGCGCCAACTGGCGCAGATATCCGAGGACCTCGATCGCGCCAGCGTGGCGCTGCGCTCTGCGACCGAGCCGTTCGACACCTCGTCGGCGGCGGGCAAGATGATGATGCAGATGCTCGGGGTGTTCGCCGAGTTCGAACGCACCACGATCGTCGAACGCATCACCGCCGGCATGGACCGGGCGGCGTCGGAAGGACGATGGGTCGTGGGCAAGGTGCCCTACGGGTACGTGCGCGACAAGGAAACGAAGCTGCTCCTGCCCAATGAGGCTCAGGCTTTGGTCGTGAGACGAATCTTCGATTACTACGTCGAAGACCAGCTCGGCTCCGAGGCGATCGCGCAGCTGCTCAATTCCGAAGGTCTGGCGACCAACACCGGGGTTCCGTTCTCGGCGCGCACCATCATCCACATGCTGTCCAATCCGATCTACGTGGGCAAGGTCGTGTTCAAAGACAACACCTATCCGGGCCTACATGAGGCGCTGGTCGACGAGGACACCTTCACCGCGGGACAGAAAATCCTGACTGAGCGGGGCGAGTCACAGGCGCTTAAGCGCGGGCACCCCGCCGACTACCTGCTCTCGGGTGTCGTTCGCTGCGGGCAGTGTGGGCGCGCCTTCATCGGGACATCGGCCAAGGGCCGTTCGCGCCGCTACCACTACTACACCTGCTCAACGCGTTATCGCTACGGGACGCGCAACTGCGGCGCGGATCGGCTGCCCAAAGACGAGCTCGAGGAAGCTGTCTTGGAGCAGATGATCGAGGTCTATCGTGACAGCGACCTTATCGCAGATGCGTTGGCGCAGCTTGAGAGCTCCGAGCGAGACGAGCGCGACAGCATCGAGGCACGGGTCGCGGTCCTGCGCCAGGAACACGCGGGCGTGAAGCGGTCGATGGACCGGTACTTCGCCGCGTTCGAGGGCGGGACTATGAAGCCGAACGCCTGCCAGGAGCGTCTGGACGGCCTCCAAGCGCGATTGGACACTCTCATCGCCGAGGAGCACACGCTGATGGCCCAGGAGGAAGCCGAAACGCCGCCGACCCCGGCGCTGGTGGCGGAGTGGGCCCAATCCCTTGACGTCGCCCTCTACAGCGGTAGCGCGCAGCAAAGAAAGGCTCTGATCCGGAAACTCGTGAAGGAACTGAGGGTGATGGGCCGGGATGAGATCATCCCCACGTACCGCGTTCCGGCGCTGGTTCGCGCACCAGGAGATCAAGTGGACCCGGCCGGGATCGAACCGGCTACCTCCGCCGGGACAGGTAAGGGGGCGCTCGGAGAGCGCCGTCTCGGTGGAGCTGCCGGGAATCGAACCCGGGTCCTCCGATCTCTGGGCAGGCCTTCTACGAGCGTAGCTCGCGGTTGGGGTTTCGGCGCCTGCCGGCCCGCGAACAGCAGCGGCCGGCGCCTAGCTCGGAGAGATGTCCCGCTCGGCGCGCCGAGCGCGCCCCAAGCGGTAAGCCTGCTTCATGACGCCGGATCCCCAGGCCGCAGGCGGAGCCCAAGGCCGGCGTCGCTGTTAGTTAGGCAGCGAGTGCGTACTCGTTAGAGTCAGCAGTTGTTGTTTTTCCGAGCGGTTTAGCGAGGTGACCCGGAACCTCGGCTCGCTTCTCCTACCTCGATCAATCAGAGTCGATACCAGTTCAGCCCCATGTGAAGTTGTCAATGATCCAGACGTCGTTCAGCGGTTGCTTCTGCACGCCTATAACCTTTTGTAACCAAGTAGGGGGGTTTGACATTCCCCGTTCGGCGCGCCGGAGGGCCCGGGTCAGCGACGGCGTCCCAGCTCCCGTCGCATGTGGCGTTCGGCATCCCGACTGGCCTCTGTGGCTCGCTTGTCGTACAACTTCTTGGGCGTCCCGGTGGCGATCTCAGCCTTGACGAGACCGCCCTTGAAATAGAGGCGCAGGGGCACCAGCACCCGTCCCCCCTGCGAGACCTTCGCCTCGAGCCGCGCTATCTCGCCTCTGTGGAGCAGAAGCTTGCGGGGGCGCACCGGATCGTGATTGGCGCGGTTGCCGAACTCGTATGGGTTGATGTGGCATTGCATGAGCCACGCCTCTCCCCCTCTGATCGCGGCGTAGGCGTCGGCCATACTGACTCGTCCCTCGCGACAAGACTTGACCTCGGTCCCGGTAAGAGCAAGACCAGCTTCGACGGTGTCTTCAATGCTGAAGTTGAAGCGGGCCTTGCGATTCTGGGCAATGAGCTTGGTTCCGGCTTCCTTCACTTGCTTCCCATCAGCGTCTAGCCCTGCGCCCCTGCTGATGACACCACGATCCCCCTCAAGATCTCGATCGCTCGCTCACGTTGAATGTCGGGAGCCGCTTTCACGACGACGTCGGGAGCCACTCCTTCGCCGTCGATATCGGTTCCATCGGGAGTTACGTAGGCAGCGGTGGTCAACTTCAGTGCAGAAGCGTCACGCAGAGGAACCACCTCCTGCACCGATCCCTTCCCATACGTACGCGTTCCTACAACGAGTGCGCGATTGCGATCCTGCATCGCCCCCGCGACAATCTCTGAGGCGCTCGCAGAGCCCTCGTTGACCAAGATCACCAGCGGAAGGTCCTCGAACGCGTCGCCCTCTGCGTTGTAGACGATGTCGGGCTCGGATTTTTCCCGGTACGACACAATAGCGCCGTCTTCGATGAAAACACTGGCGACATTGATGGCCTCGGTGAATAGACCGCCCCCGTTGTCACGAAGATCGAGGACAACGCCTTCGGCGCCGTCGGACCGGAGCTGATCTACTTGCCGCCGGACTTGCCGCCCCGCGCCACGCGCAAAGCCGTACAAACGAATGTAACCGAGATCGTCGGCATCGTTCATGCGTGCGAGGAGATTGGGCAGTTCGATGGACCTGCGCTCGATGGCAAGGCTGACGGCTTTTCCCGAACGATCCAGCTTGAGATTCACGCTCGTACCTTCAGGGCCCTTGATGCGTTGGACCGCTTGATCGGTGCTCAGTCTGTTGACGTTCACACCGTCGATGCTCTCGATGATGTCTCCGTGTTTCAGTCCAGCCGTGCGCGCCGGCGTCGATGGCAGCACAGAGACAATCTCGAGTTGGCGATTCTTTGTCTTCAGCCACACACCGATACCAGAGAACTGTCCCGCCGTGAGCTCCTGAAACGAGCGGTAGCCTTCAGGCGAATAGAAGAAGGCGTAGGGGTCGTCTGAATCTCGGAGCACCCCCACCATCCCGCGCACTGCTCCATGGGTGAGGGCTTCGTCGCTCGGTGGTTCGACGGCGGAAGCACGGATCTTTTGATACGCATCTCGTATCACCGAGAGTTGCGCGTCATCGGCTGCGTCGCCCAAGGCCCCGCCCGTATCACCGCCCATGAAGTAGCCAAGCGAGAACGCTGCAAAAACAACCAGGGCGCTCGCGAGCACAACGCCTACAACCCTTTGTGATGGACGCATATCGGAAGCCTAGTGCTTCGTCGCCCAAGTGGCGTCTGCACCGCGCATACGCCGGTGCCTTGCGCAACGAGGCCCCACGGGGTTTGCGTTCAGCTTAAGTACGGCATCGGATCGACGGGAGCGCCATTGACCCGCACCTCGAAGTGCAGGTGCGGCCCTGTGCAGTAGCCGGTGCACCCGATCGAGCCCAGCATCTCGCCACGAGCGACCTCTTGCCCCGACACAACCCCAACAGCGGAGAGGTGATTGTAGGTCGTCGCAATCCCGCCGCCGTGATCCACCACGATCGCATTCCCATATCCACCCATGGCACCGGCGAAAACAACGGTCCCGACGTCTCCCGCAACCACCGGCGCACCATAGGCCCCGCCGATGTCGACGCCCGCGTGAAGCCTCAGATCACCGAAGATCGGATGAACCCGGTAGCCGAAGGGGGAAACCACCGCTCCGGCCGCCGGCCACAGGAACCTGGCTCCGGCCACAACCGGGGTTGCCACAGTCGTGCCACCTGTCTGGGCCTCCTCGGCGCGCCGCGCCGCACGAGCCGCAAGCAACGCCTCTATCTGGTTGGAATCCTCGACCAGCTGATCCTCCAGGGAGCGCAGGCGGCTGCGGGAGCCCTCGACCCGGTCCAGCAGGCCTCTCTTCTCGGCCATGGCCGACTCCAACCGCGCCTTGGCGGCCGCCCTTTGTGACCGGACGGACTCCAGCGCCGCACGGTCGCTCTCGAGCCTTGTCTTCCCTGCGGCGATTGCCTCCTTTTTGTCTGCGACCAGCTTTCGCCGGACCTCGGTCGACTCCTCCAGCCGTTCGATTTCCTGAAGCGTCTCGGTGTCGGAGTTCATGGCCGATTCGTAGTAGGCGTAGCGATCGACGAGATCGGTGACGCTCTGGGAGGTGAGGAAGCCTTCGACGTAACCCACGGGCCCAGCCATGTACGCCGCCACGGCCCGATCCGTGAACCGGTCGATTCGCGCCGCAAGCTCATCCGAGATGTCGTCGAGCTGGCTCAACAGGAGGACGAGCCGGGCCTGGGCGGCGCGCAGCTCGGCGTCGAGGGCGTCGATACGGTTATTGAGGCCGGCAAGGTCGACGTCCAGGGCCGCTATCACCCTTTCCTGGTACCCCCGTTCCTCGTCGAGCCGATTGAGCCTCTGAGACAGGCCGGTGCTCCGGGCTCCGAGCACCTCGAGGCGGCGATCGACCTCCTGCCGCCTCTCCTCGATCGTCCGCAGGCGATCCCGTGGCCCTGCGGTCGCCTGAATCGCAAACGCCGGAATCAACAGGCTCAGGATCAGCACGAAGTTGACCCCTGTTCTTGGACGGGGCAAACGTCGCTTCGTGCGTGCTCTAGAAAACACAGGCATCAGAGATAAACATAAGAGAACAACAAGCTCAGTGCCATCCCCCGGGTTCCGGGCGAAATATCTCCATCTCGAAGGAATCGGCGCCCCGGAAGCACCCTTTAGCTGGGCTCGGTCTCCCGGGCGGGCCAGAGGCGCCCGCAACCGATCGATTGCGTTAGGAACCGGCTCGCCGAGGCGCTGGATATCCCACGCCTCCAGCCGTCAAGCCGTCGACCAGGAGGCAGAGGGGAAGGCCGGTTACGTGGGAAGGCCGGTTACGTGGGAAGGCCGGCTGCGCGTCGTGGGGTCACCACGTGGTTGGGAACGTACTCGCCTCATGAGGTGTACTAGAGGTGGATGAATCTCCGACTTGCTACTTCGATGGCTGTGATTCTGGCGCTGCAGCCAGCCTGTGATGAGGCAGCGCGACCGGAAGCAAGATCAGAGAACCCCGTAGCGACGGCCTCGCCGAGAAGCTCACTCACCGCCCAACGGGTGCGTGTGACTCGCGATCGACAGCGCGGTCCACAGTCCTGCAGCCCACGGGAGGTTGGGGAGCTGGTCGTTGATCTCTTTGCGGCGGTCAATGAGGGGGCTCTAGAAGCATCGAGTTTCTTCGCTCCCGACATGGAGTGGTATTCGGTTAGCGAGTGGAACGGCGATGGAGATAAGCGCCACTTCGTCAGCTATGGCTATGACCCTGAGAAGTTGGAGTCCTACTTCCAGCGTCGAGCCGAGCAGCATGAACAACTACATCTCCTCGAGATCGACGTTCAATACGAGCGACAGAGGAACCTGGGGCATGTCGCATACGTCGTCGAACGAACCGCCGACGACCTCCCGAACTCTGACCCGATCGCGTTCGGCAAGGGTGCCATCGACTGCGACACCGGGACCATCGCGGTCTGGAGCATGTCCCAAGACACACGCTTCCAGCAGGCTCCCACCATCTGTCCGGGAGAGGCTGCACCGCCTCGTGTTGCCCTCGCCTGCGCACGTGCTTGATCAACTCGCAGGGCTCGGATGACGTGGGGCGTCGCACCACCCATGCAACTGATTCGTCATCGGTCCCCCGTCAGACCTGCAGGAACCGCCGAGTGGCCATCCCCGATCCCACCAACCCGACTCCCGTGCCTACGGCCACGAGTGCGGCCACCACGGTCATCAGCTCCCTGGTCGAGAAGTTGAAAGCGGGCGCCAAGAACGGGACAGCCTGAGCCAATCTCGTAAACAACATCGCGTCGGCAAACCAGACGATGCCCGCAGCGAGGAGCGCGCCCAACAGAGCGGCTACCAGCCCTTCGAGCATGAAGGGAATGCGGATAAACCAGTTGGTCGCTCCCACCAGCTTCATGATGCCGATCTCTTCGCGGCGCGCATAGATGCCGAGCCGAATCGTGTTGGCTATCAAAGCGGCAGACGCGATCATCAAGATCACCGACAGCACCAGGGTAACCGTCCTCAACAGCGTGTTTACCTGCAGAAGCCGCCTGATGATCTCGCCGCCAAAGCGCACTTCGTCGACTCCCGACGCCCCCTGGATACGCGCGGCAACCTCTTGGGTGTATTGCGCGTCGGTCAGGGCGATCCGAAGAGAAGCAGGGAGTGAGTCCGGTGACAGGGCCTCGTACAACTGAGGAGTGTCCGCGTAGGTTTCTTTGAACTCTTCATATGCCTGGGCCTTGGACACATAGGTGACGTCCTTCACCTCGGGCATCTGGGCAACCTCGGACTCGAGGGCTTGAATCTCTCCGCTGCTGGCATCGTCCCTGAGGAAGGTCGAAATCTCTACCTTGGCCTCCCAACTGTTGGTCACATTGCCGACCACCATCCCAAGGATCTCGACTCCGCCCAGCAGCAGCAGCGAAATGGCCACGGTCGAGGTGGCAGCCACGGCCATCAGCGCGTTCCGCCTCAGGTTGTTCACCGTCTCGGAGAGGAAGTAGCGAATCTTCATGTGCCCACTCCATAGATGCCGTGGGTTTGGTCGCGAACGACACACCCATCTTCGAGCTCGATCACGCGACGACGCATCGAATCGACAACTGCATGATCATGGGTTGCCATGATCACAGTCGTCCCGGTGCGGTTGATTCGGTCGAGCAATCGCATAATACCAATCGACGTTGCAGGGTCGAGATTGCCGGTTGGTTCGTCGGCGAGGAGAATCAAAGGCCGGTTGACAAAGGCGCGTGCTATGGACACGCGTTGTTGCTCGCCGCCGGAAAGCTCGTCAGGATAACGGCTCAATTTTTCACCCAACCCCACGAGTTCGAGTATCTGAGGCACTTGCCTTGCGATGATGCTTCTGTTCTTGCCTATCACCTGTAACGCAAATGCGACGTTCTCGAACACCGTCTTGTTCGGGAGCAGCTTGAAGTCCTGGAAGACGCAGCCGACATTCCGTCTCAGAAAGGGGACACGCCACCGAGGGAGGGTGGCAAGGTTCTTGCCGGCGACGTGAAGTTCACCACCTGTGGGCTCTTCCTCCTTGGTGATCAACTTGAGAAACGTCGACTTTCCCGACCCGGATGGGCCGACAATGAAGACGAACTCACCTTTGGTCAGCTCGATGGACACGTCATGCAGGGCACGCGACCCCACTCTGTAGTCTTTTTCGAGGCTTATAGCTTCGATCATCGCTTCTGGCGGCCGGCGTTCATGTCGGTTTCTCTCCAGCTCTCGATGGCAGCCCGTAAGGTTAGCCGCGTAATGGCATAAAATCCAGGTTTCCCCTACATTGTCGGTGCGGCGTGGTTGAGCTGCGCCTTGCGCTTGAGCTCGGCCTGGATAAACCGGTCGATATCACCATCCAGCACCGCTTGCACGTTGCCTGTTTCGACCTGATTGCGATGGTCCTTGACCATTTGATACGGATGAAGCACGTATGACCTTATCTGCGAGCCAAAGCCGATCTCCATCTTGTCCCCGGAGAGCGCCCTCAGCTCAGTTTCCTGCTCCAGCCTAGCGCGTGCCAACAGGCGGGATTTCAAGATCCGCATGGCGACCGCGCGGTTCTGCATCTGTGACCTCTCGTTCTGGCAGGAGACGACGATCCCGGTGGGGAGGTGCGTGATCCGAACCGCAGAGTCGGTGACGTTGACGTGCTGACCTCCCGCCCCAGATGACCGATAGGTGTCGATCCGCAGGTCGTCCGGGGCGACGGGCACGTCCTCGGCCTCGGCGACCTCGGGGGTGACATCCACCGAGGCAAACGAGGTGTGACGGCGCTTTGCCGCGTCGTAAGGCGAAATGCGCACGAGCCGGTGAACCCCCCGTTCCTGCGACACCAGGCCGTAGGCGTTGCGACCTTCAATGGTGAGAGTGGCGCTCTTGATGCCCGCTTCCTCGCCGGGAGTCATCTCCCGCAGGGTGGGTTTGAACCGCTTGCGCTCGCCCCAACGCAAATACATGCGCAGGAGCATGTCGGCCCAGTCCTGAGAGTCGGTTCCGCCCTCGCCTGCGTGTACCTCGATGATGGCCGGGCCCGCGTCGAACTCCCCGCTCAGGAGGGCAATCACCTCGAGCGAGGCTATCTCGGAGTCCAGCCCATCGAGCTCGGCGGCCGCTTCCTCTGCGGTGGCCTCGTCGTCCTCGGCGGCCCCGAGCTCCCACAACACCCTCGCGTCTGCGGTTCTATTTTCGAGCCGGGAGAACGCCGTCACGTCCTCGGACAGTCTCGACAGCTCTTCCATTGCCCTCTGTGCCCGGCCGGGATCGTCCCAAAAGCCCGGTTGGGCCGACGTGGCCTTCAAGGCGGCTATGCGTTCCTGCTTTCGAACGAGGTCAAAGGTACTCCTTGATCTGGTGGAGCTTGCCTTCGATTGCCGCCAGCCTCGGACTGAGATCCTCCATGCTCCCAAGGGTAAAGCTTCCGGGCGGCGATCCCCGGCAACCGAGCACCGTCCCGCCCGTAGGCGCCGAACCCGCTCAACTTCAGCCCATTCTTTGCCGATTTCTGGAAGATGGCAATCGCCTCTGAGCTGTTGACGAGAATCCCCCCCACCCTGAGCCGGATTCTGTCCCGCGGCGGGGTCCGGTCCGTCTATCAGCCCATAGTGGATATCGCCTCAGGTGCGGTCGTGGGCTACGAGGCTTTGACTCGGGGGCCGGCGAGGACCCCCCTGGAAAGCCCGCTCGCCCTGTTCGCACAAGCTCGCCTCGAGGGGCGGCTCACCGACCTCGACTGGGCCTGCCGTGCGGCTGCGCTCCGAGGAGGTCTAGACACCCTTGCGCCACCTCTCAGCCTGTTCCTGAACATCGAGCCTGCCGCTTCGGCTCAGGTACCGGATCAGTTCAAGGG
>JACDDL010000307.1 GCA_013817045.1 Actinomycetota bacterium
GACTCCACCTTCCCCGTCGCCCGGGGCGCGGAACACAGCGCGTCCGGGGCGACCTGGAGCGCGACGCTCGACCAAACGGTGATGTTCTGCGCCGACCGGCCGCTCCCCTCCCTGGTGATCGGTGACGACCAGCGCGAGGTGCGCCTGGCAGCGGTCGAGCTCGGCCTCGAATGAGCGAGATCGAGCGCCGTCCTCGGGTCTGATCGCCGGGGGACTGCAGGCGGTAGTGGGCCTTGCGTGCTGGGTCGGCCCGGCCGTGGCCGCTCTGCTGGGGTCTCTTCGTCCGCGCCTGTCGCCACCGAGCTCGCCAACACCCTGTACTGGGAATGGGAGTTGGGCCTTCAAGTTGGCCGGCATCTCGTTTGCAGTCGGCGCGGTCCGGCTCGCCAGTCGCAGAGTGGGTGGAGGAGAGCACCTTCGCCGTCGTCTTCGACAAGGCGGACGAGGTGCTCGAGGGTTTACGGGAGTTTGCGTGCAAGAACTCTTGGGGGGCGACCCCGCATCACCGCGCTCGGGTCATTCAGCAAGGTAGCCCTCGGCTACTTCGATCGCGACCAACTCGCGTCAAGAGGACCGCCGTTACTAGATGCGGCTGCGGTAACGCGCGATCGCGAGCGGCGCGAACACCGCCGTGATGACCGCCAGCCAGATCACCGCGTCGATCGCCGGCTCGGCGACCGGGCCCCCCCGCATCAATCCGCGGGTTGCGTCGATCACGTGTGTCACAGGGTTCACCTTCACGAAGGCCTGCAACCATCCGGGCATGGTCTCGACTCTGGCGAATACGGAGCTCGCGAACGTCAGCGGCAGGATGATCATGAAACCCCAAGTGTTCACCGACTCGGGACTGCGGGCGGTGATGCCGATGAAGGCCATGGGCCAACACATCGTCAGGCCGAACGCCGCGACCAGGAGGAGAGCACCGAGCGCGCCAGGCGCACCGCCCCCGAACCGAAACCCCAAGATGACTCCGAAGCCGGTGATGATCAAGATGCTCCACACGATGCGCGCCCCGTCGGCTACGATGCGCCCCCCGATCACGGATGAACGGGCGATCGGTAACGAGCGAAACCGGTCGATCAGGCCGCGCTGGAAGTCGACGTTCAGTCCCAGGGCGGTCGTGAACGGGGTGAACGCGAGACTCTGGACGAGGATCCCGGGCACCGCGTATTGCAGGTAGTCCCGACTCGAGCCCTCGATCGCACCGCCGAACACATAGACGAATAGCGCCAGGAACATGAACGGCTGGATGGTCATCTCGACCAACTGCTCCGGGTTGGCCTTGATGTGCAAGAGGTTACGACGAGCGATCGTGAGCGTGTTCGAAACGACCCGTACGCGCCCGGTCGGTGTGAGGGTGCCCGTGCTCATGTCCGGCTCCTTTCCGTGGTGTCGCCGGTCTGGGATTGTTCCTCCTCGGCGAGATGGCCGGTGACGGCCAGGAACACCTCGTCCAGACTCGGACTCCGGAGCGAGAGATCGTCTACCGCTATGCCCGCGTCGTCGAGACGCCGGACCACCTGGCCCAGCGCCGATCGGTCCCTGATAGTCACTCGGACGAACTGACCGTCGCTGTGGGTGCCGTCGTCACCGTCGGCGAAGGGGGCGAGGATGCGCTCGGTTTCGGCAACGTCAGCGCGATCCGCCGGCTGCGCCTGGAGGACCTGGCCTCCGATCCGTTGTTTCAGCTGTTGGGGTGTCCCCGCCGCGATCACGCGGCCATGGTCGATCACGACGATCTCGTCTGCGAGGCGGTCGGCCTCCTCCGGTACTGGGTTGTGAGCAGCACCGTGGTACCCCCCGCCACAAGGGCGCGGATCATCCCCCATAGCCGGAGCCTGCTCTTGGGGTCGAGTCCGGTCGTCGGCTCATCGAGGTATAGGAACCGGGGACGTCCGACGAGGCTAGCGGCGAGGTCCAGCCGACGCCGCATTCCGCCGGAGGACCGGAGCCTGCGGGCGAGCCCCGGTCGCTCGTGCGAGTGCGCCTATTCGGTCCCCCGACGATCCTGCTCGGAGATGAAGAGTTGAGCGGCAGGCTCCGACGTAAGAGCCGGGAGCTTCTGGCTTTCTTTCTGGTGCATCCCCAGGGTGTCGGACGCGAGCAGGTGATAGAAGCTCTTTGGCCCGAGACGGACCCAGATCAGGCCGCTGAGAAGTTCTGGAAACAGCTTGGTGACATGAGAAGAGGTCTCCGTAGCGAGTCGAACCCGACAGCCAAGTTCGTCGATCGTTCCGGTGACATCTATCGCGTCGAGACCGACGAGTTCGATGTAGACGCCTGGCGATTCGATCGCCTCCTTGCGGAGGTCGAGCAAGGCAACAAGTCGCGGGAATCCCTGAGCGCGGCCACCGACCTCTGTGAGGGCGAGCTGCTCGAGGGCGTCTACTACGACTGGGCGCTGCCGCTTCGCGATCACTTCCGCAGCCAAGTCATCGACGTGCTCGTGGAGCTTGCTGAGGTCTGCGAGCGAGAGGGAGATCTAGAGGAGGCCGCGAGGGCGTTGACTCGGGCGATTGGTTTGGAGCCCTACGCCGAGCATTCTGTACCGCGAATTGATGAACGTCTACGGAAAGCTCAGTCGCGCCTGGAGCTCCCCCGGTCTCGTGGACACCTTACCTTTGGGGATGATGTCCCCAGGAAGGAGTTCACGTGCCAAGGTCACACCCGCGGTACCCGGATGAGTTCCGGGAGAAAGCCGTTCAACTCGTCCGCTCCACGGATGAGTCCATCCCGAAACTCGCCGACGAGCTCGGGATCTCCCACCAGACGCTCCGCAATTGGGTCCACCGGGCCGACGTCGACGGCGGCAAGCGCGAGGGGCTGCCGACTGAGGAGCGCGAGGAGCTCCGGGAGCTTCGCCGCAAGGTCAAGCGCCTCACGGTGGAGCGCGACATCCTGGGAAAAGCGACGGCGAATTCAAGTGGTCGATGCAACAA
>JACDDL010000308.1 GCA_013817045.1 Actinomycetota bacterium
TCCAGATCAAGTTCTTGGTCGAAGGGGAAGAGGAGACCGGCTCCCGTTCCTTTCCGGGTCTGGTCGCGCGCTACGGGCACAAGTTCGCAGCCGACGGATGCGTCTGGGAGGGAGCGGGACTTGATCTAGCCGGGCGACCCGAGCTCGTCTTCGGCGCGAAGGGCCTCGCATATGTCGAGCTCAACCACCGCGGGCTGGCGAGCGATCAGCACTCTTCTGTTGCCGTAATAGCCCCAAGTCCGGTCTGGTATCTGGTCGAGGCCCTGGCCTCACTCAGAAGCCCCGACGGCAAGGTGCTGATCGAGGGCTTCTACGACGACGTCGTGCCTCCATCGGAAGCGGACGAAAGGATGCTCGAGATACTGCCCTTCGAAGAGGAGGCCGAGAAGGAGCGGCTGGGCGTCGAAAGCTTCGTCGGAGGCGCCACCGGCCTCGATCTGGTTCGCCGCTACTTCTTCGAACCGACCTGCAACATCGCAGGAATCGATGCCGGCTTCACCGTTCCGGGCGCGTCGAAAACAGTATTGCCGCGCTCGGCCCTCGCCAAGGTCGACTTCCGGCTCGTCCCCGACCAAGACCCTGCGGACATCGTCGTCAAGCTGCGGAGGCACCTGGCCAAGCATGGTTTCGAGAAGATCGAGATACTCGGTCATTCGATGGAGCATCCTGTCCGGTCACCGAGTGACTCGGTGATCGGGCGCGCCGCGGTGTCTGCTGCCGAAAAGGTGTATGCGCACAAGCCCGCAGTTGCGCCGCTCATGATCGCAACGGGCCCGATGCACCCCATCGCCGGAACACTCGGAATACCGACGGTCTCGCCGGCCGGCGTTTGCCGACCGGACTCGAACATCCACGCGCCCAATGAGCACTGCCTGATCGAGGACTTCAACAGAACGATCGAGTACACCGTCGCCTGGCTGGAGGCATTCGGCTCGAGCGAGTGAGAGATACCGACTCGCCATGTCAGAAAGGAGCCAACTGCTCCTCGGTGGGCTCCGCTCAGCAGTACCACGGCTCGGTCAAGTAAGGGACGGTGACGCGCTGGCGCACGATCGGCGCGCCCTTCGATATCCCGAGTGCAGACTCTGCCAGCGCCAGCACTTGCCGGAACACCTCCGCGCGCGGTGCATCGGACTCTTCTACCGCTGCGAGAACATCGCGCTGCAACCGGTCCACGCGTTCATCGGGATGGGCCCATGGATGAACGAGCGAGATTGGATCGAACCGGCCGGCGATCCCTTCGACTTTCGGCAGCTCGAGCAACTTCGAGCCGGCGGGAATGAGAAGGCGAATCGCGTATTGAATCGGTGCGGTGTTGCCCACGAGTCCCATCTCGGCTATGGCCAACAACATCTCCCTGTAACCCTCGAGCGTGGTCCATGGGGTAAACGCCACAAATGTCGGGTTGAGCAATAACCCAACGGCATCACATAGAGCAACCGCGTGGCGAAAGTCCTCCGCCGTGTGGTTCTTGTCGAAGATCGCAAGAATGTCATCGTCGATGCTTTCGACTGCGCTCGTGACGAAAAGACATCCCGATTGCTCGAGAGTGCGAAGGTGACGGGCGTGCTGGAGAAGATGCTCGACCTTTATCGTCACGTCGTATGTGACGTTCGGAAATGTATCGTGGAGCGAAGTCACCAGCCTGAGCGCGTGGCCTGGAGCGTTGAAGAAATCTGGGTCCCCGAAGGTGATGTGTCTTGCGCCGGCGGCAACCTGACCGGCCACGTCGGCCAGAACGATGTCGGTATCGATGACGCGGAACCGGCCACCGTAGACCGGGACTATGGGGCAATGACGGCAGAGGTGCTTGCACCCGCGTGTGGCCTCCGTGTACCCGACGGCGCGCACGTCTTCGGGCCCTACATGCAAATGTGCATAGTCGCTGAGTGGGGGGAGGTCGTGCCTGTCGGGAGCCATGAAGCGTTGTCTCGCAAGTGAGATGACGGGTTCATTCTGGGGACCGGGTGCAGGCCGCGACAGTCTCTCCACCAGATCAACGAGTCCCTGCTCGAACTCGCCGCCCAAGATGGTGCCGGCGCCCAGCGATCGCAAGTAGTCCTCGTTCACCGGGGCGTACAAACCATAGAAGCAGATGTGACAGCGCGGATTAATGGTCTTCACCTGAGCCAGGGCTTCGACGGCCAGGCGCGTGGCCGTGTGCATCGGGACGTAGAAGGCGACGACGTCTGCGTCTGCTATGGCCTCATCGGCGAGCTTCTCGATTGCGAGGTCCTGACAGGTCACGGCCACCCCAGCGCGCCGTAACCATGCGGCCGGGGACGCCAGGCCGAAGGGCTGACGCCCCATCTCGTAAGTCGAGATCAGGACGACGTTCACCCGGGCCTCAAAACGACCTGGAGGCATGAATGCCCCGTTCGTAGTGCTCGTTCGACCTCCTCGGGATCTTCTCCGGAAGCAAAGAGAAAGCCCAGGTAACGATCGCCCTCCGGCAACGGCTCGACCACGCTTCCCAGGGGGATGGTCACCGAGAGCCCGAGGATGCCGGGGACGGCGAGCGCCTCGTCCTGACCCTCCACAGCTTCGAGCACGCCGCGCCTCTTTATGGGGATCATCATGACCCCCGAAGCCCGCCACGGCCGCCCCCGGTGCCTTAGCGGCAGATCGAGCGCATGGCGGAGGATGAGCTCCTCCAGGCTGATCCCCAGGCCGAAGCGCAGCGCGCGCGAGCACAGGCCCCCGATGGAGCGTGCGGCAACCTCCAGGACTGCGGCCCGGTCGCCCTGAACTCGCAGCTCTGCGTGAACCGGCCCTTCCACGAGCCCCAGGGCGGCGGCCGCCGCCGTCGTCGTTCGGGTAATCGCCGCCAGCGCGGCCTCTGGCTGGCGCGAGGGCGTCACGTAGAGGGTTTCCTCGAAGTAGGGACCTTTGAGCGGGTCGGGCTTGTCGAAGACGGCCAGGACCTCGAGGGC